>JALUFI010000357.1 GCA_027043685.1 Pyrodictiaceae archaeon | reverse complement strand
GCCTCGAGCGCTCTGCCGCGGCTGCCCCCGCCGCATATCCTGCGGAAGGGGCAGGAGCCGCACCTGGGGCCGCGTAGGTGCTTCTCTATCTCCAGGAAGGGCTTGAGGGCCGGGTTATCGGGGCGCAGTATCTCGGAGAGCGGCTTCTCGCGGACATTGCCCAGGCTCACCCAGTCTATGAACTGGCAGGGCTTCACCGTGCCGTCGGGGTATATGCTTATGCTCTTCCTGCCGCAATTGCCCTGCGCGTCTATGAGCTTAATGTAGTCCATGAAGTCCTCGTTGCTCTTCGCGAGCTTATCGGCTATGTAGAACCCCATGAACTGGCCGCGGACAACGAGTATCTCCATGGTGTCCGCGTACTTCCTCGCCTCCTCGATGAGCGTATCGGCGAGCCACCGGAGCTGCTCATGCGTCGGCAGCCACTCCTTGATGCCAGTGCCCCTGCCGACGGTGTCGAGTATGTAGAGGCTGACCCTCTTTATCCCGTGGTCGTGGGCCCACCTCAGTATATCGGGGACCTCCTTAACGTTGTACTTGGTTATCGTTGTCCTTATGCCCACGTCGAGCCCAGCCTCTATGCTGTTCTTTATGCCCCGCATCGTTGCCTCAAAGGCGCCCTTGACGCCGCGGAACTTGTCGTGCCACTCCGGCCTAATACTGTCGATAGAGATGCCGACGTACATGAAACCGTAGGAGGCCAGCTTCTCCGCAACCTCCCTGGTTATTAGGGTGCCGTTGGTGCTGAGGCTAAGCTTCGGCCTCGGCTTGCCAGCCATCGGCTCAACTATCTCCCAGAAATCCTTCCTTATCAGGGGCTCGCCGCCGCTGAATATCACGAGGGGTATGCCCAGCTTCACCATCTCCTCCGAGAGCCTTACAGCCTCCTCGGTGCTCAGCTCGTAGGGGTTCTGCTTCTGCAGCGCATTGATGTAGCAGTGGAGGCAGCGCAGGTTGCACTGGTAGGTGATGTTCCAGAACACGATGGGGCGGAGCAGCTCCGAGAACCTCGGAGGCCTCTTAGCGTTGTAATGGCCCTTTATCCGGGCCGAGACAGTGCCCCTGCCTGCGACCATCACGGTCACGGGTATCAATACCGTGCACCCCTCATGAAGACAGCGGGCCAGAACCCTAGTAATAAATCAAGAGGAAGAACCTGCAGCGCGCCGGCCTCCCCTCACCTTATGACCCCGGGCAGCAGGTCCCGGACGCTCGGTATGACTAGCACGTCGTCGACTAGGCGGCAGCGCGCAATCTTCTCCCGGACCGGCTCGGCGAGCCTCTCATCAACGCTGTGGAACATGAAGTAGCAGAGGTGGCGCCAGGCGCCCTCCGGGGTGACGCTCCTCTCAACCACGTGGGTGGCCTCGTCGACGCTTGTGCTCACCCAGCGGCAGAGCTCGGGCAGCTCCACCCCCTCCGCGGGGGCGAGGGTGAACATCGCGTTGTACCGGAAGCCCAGGCGGTGCCCGTCAAGCGCGGCCCCGGGGTCGCCGAGCACGCCGTGGCGTAGAAGCTCCTCGGCCGCGGCTAGGAGGTCCTTCTCCTCCATACCGTACTTCGCAGCCAGCTCCCGGAAAGGCCTAGGCGTCAGCGGGAGGACACGGAGCCCCTGTGCAACCCTCATCGGGACGCCTAGGTCCTCGGGCCTGGGCGGGTTGGGCTCAACCCTCCCATAGGGCCCGGCCCTGCTCACGCCCCGGTAGAGGTCGTACTTGACGCTCAGCCTGTGAGTCCTTACCCCCCATAGGACGAGCCAGCGTCCATCACCGTAGGCCTCGGCGGCCTCTCGCGCAGCCCGG
>JALUFI010000356.1 GCA_027043685.1 Pyrodictiaceae archaeon | reverse complement strand
CTCCGACACCGCCCCCGCCTCCACGCGTCGCCGCGGCCAGCTCCAGGGGTGGCTGCGGGAGGAGGCTGAGCCTCAGGCGGCGGAGTGCCCGGGAGACCTCCTCCATGTAGCGGTCAACCCTTGAGGGGTCCACGCCCCTCTCCCGGACAATCTCCTTCACGCGCTCGATTACGAGCGCGTACTTCTTGAGCTCCTCGTTGAGCCTCCTCCACGGGATGCCCCGCATGGCCTCCGCGAGCTCATCGTCCCTGGGCAGGAGCCCCATGAGTATAAGCGCCGCTATTATCGGGTACCCTATGTAGCCCCGGAGCTTCGTGCCGTTGTCGTCGCTGTACGCGACCCCCTTCTCGGGGTCGACGTAGACGTGGTAGAGCCTCGAGCCATCACTGCTCCGGACAAGGAACGCCTTGTCACCCAGCCTCTCAACCCTGCCATCAGCTATCGCCGCGAGCGCCTCCAGCGCCTTGATCCGGGGCGGCTGCCTGAGCCTCCTCAAGGCATGGATACGCCTCCAGCGCCCCAGGCCCCATTAGAGTGGTTGACGAGGAGTTAATGTAGGAGGCGCCGCGTGGCCCCTGGGGCAGCGCCGCCGTAGCCGGACTACGAGGGGGTGCATGGGGCATGAGCCTGGTCGAGCGCGCCGTGTCGGGGATAAGGGAGCTGCTGGAGAAGCTCTACGCGGAGGCCCTGGCGGCGCTCGACGCAGCCGTCTCCGGGGCCTCGGCGGAGGAGGTCGCCCGCCACGCCCGGGAGGCGGAGAGGCTACGCGCTAGGATAGTTGACTCCTCGGTGGAGGTGCTTGCGAGGTACCAGCCCGTCGCCAGGGAGCTACGGAGGGTCACCGCCTACATGGAGGCGAGCTACGACCTCTTCCGCGTCGCCCGCTACGCCCTCGAGGTCTCGAGGCTCGAGGCCCGGGTGGGCGGCGCCTGCGGCCCAGCCCCCGGCGCCGCGGGGGAGGCGGCGAGGGCCGCCAGGGAGATGCTCGTCCGGGCCTTCGACGCGCTGCGCCGCGAGGACCCCGGGGAGGCGAAGAGGGTCCTCGACCTCGACGAGCAGGTTGACAGGATGTACCTCCGGGGCCTCGACATGCTCCAGGCGAGGGACAGCCTCGCCAAGTGCGAGGTCGCGGAGCTGCTGGTGCTCCGCCACCTGGAGAGGATAGCCGACCACGCAGTCTACATAGCCTCCAGCGCCCACTTCATAGCCACCGGCAGGAGGCTCGTCGTCAGCTAGCCGCGGGAGGTGGGGCCCGGGGTGCCTCTCAGGCTGCATGTGGTGGAGAACCCGGCGCTGCAGGGGCTGCTGCTCCGGCTCCGGGACCGGGGGACGCCGAGGCACCGGTTCCGGGAGCTGCTGGAGCTGGCCGGGCTCCTCCTCGCCTACGAGGCCGCGCCCAGGCTCCCCACGCGGCGGAGACGCGTAGTGACGCCGCTCCAGGCGGAGGCGGAGGGCGTGGAGCCCGCAGGGGACCAGGTGGTGGTCGTGGCTGTTCTCCGCGCAGCGCTCCCCATGGCTATGGGCGTCCTCCGGCTACTGGAGGACGCCGAGCTGGGCCTTGTCGCCGCGACGCGGCTCGAGGACCGGCCCCGGCGCCCCGACGGGGGCTTCGAGGTCGAGACCCCCTACTGGAAAATCCCCGGGATAAGGGGCAGGCACCTCGTACTCGTTGACCCCATGCTCGCAACGGGCAGCACGCTGGCAAGGATAGCCGAGAGGCTCCTAGCCGAGGAGCCGGCCGCGGTGACTATACTCAACCTGATAGCCGCGAGGCAGGGGGTAGAGAGGCTGGAGAAGAGCCTCAAAGA
>JALUFI010000355.1 GCA_027043685.1 Pyrodictiaceae archaeon | reverse complement strand
GTAATAAGCCTCGGGGCAAACACCGATGCCACGGCGAAGTAGCATCAACCGATGCAAAAACAGCCGCCACAGCACCGAGGAAAGAGAGGGGGCTCCCCTTAACCCGCCGCGGGGCGGCAGGGGCCACAGGCAGCGGGGACCCACGCTGGGCGAGCCGGTAGTGGTCACCGGGGGAGCGGGCTTCATAGGCAGCCACGTGGCGAGGAGGCTCCTCGGCAAAGGCCACCGCGTCATAGTAGTCGACGACCTCTCAGCCCCGGGGAGCAGGGAGGAAGCCGAGAGGCTCCAGGGGCTCGGCGCCGAGCTGCTAAGGGTAGACGTCTCCGACCACGACGCGCTGCTAGCCGGGCTCCGCGCAGCCCTCCACGGCGAGAAGCCCCTCGCAGTCCTCCACCTCGCAGCCGTCGTCAGCCTCGACGCGGCCAGACGCGACCCCCAGCGGGCCGCGGCGGTGAACACCCTCGGCACAGTCAACGCGGCCCTCGCCGCCGCCGCGCTGGGCGCCGAGAGACTCGTCTACGCCAGCACCGCCGCCGTCTACGGAGAGCCACGGGTAATCCCAATCCCCGAGACCCACCCAGCCACCCCAGCCAACGTCTACGGCGAGACAAAGCTCGCCGGGGAACGCCTGGCAGCGAGAATAGCCGCCGACAAGGGCCTCCACATGGTGGCGCTGCGGCTCTTCAACGTCTACGGCCCCGGGATGAGGCCAAGCCCCTACAGCGGAGTAGTCCTCCGCTTCGCCGAGGCCCTGCTAGAGGGGAGGCGGCCAGTCATACACGGAGACGGCCGCCAGACAAGGGACTTCATCCACGTAGACGACGCCGCCAGGGCCTTCGAGGCGGCACTCGAGACACAGTACCAGGGCCCAGTCAACATAGGGACCGGGAGGGAGACGAGCATCAACCACCTCCTCGAGGAGATGTGCCGCCAGGCCAGAGGGCTAGGCATCCTAGACCAGTGCCCCGAGCCACTCCACACCGAGCCCAGGCCAGGCGACGTGAGGAGGAGCGCCGCCGACACGAGGCTCGCAAGGGCAGCCCTCGCCTGGAGACCCGTGAAGACCCTGGAGGAGGGGCTGAGGGAGACCCTGGAGTGGCTCATGGATAAGAAGAGGGAGGCCCGGCAGGAACTGTAGGGGAGAGAAGGAGGAGGGGAGAGAGGGAAAAACCGCTAGGGCCCTACATGGCTTCCCTGTCCCTGGAGCCTTACTTGGCGAAGTTTATGTACCAGGTGAAGGTGTCGCTGCTGTAGTGGTAGACGCCGGCCAGCTTCCAGGCGTACTTGCCGCCCTCCTTCACCACCGCGTAGATGTTGTAGTCCGCGAACGCCCTGTCACCAGCCTTGTTCAGCACTATCCAGCCGGTGGCGCCGAAGTAGTTGTACGCCACGTCGGGCAGTATGTTCTTTATCGCGGTGCCGTCGTACTTGCCGGTTATGAGTATGCTGAGGGCGGCCACCCAGGCGGCGTCGTAGCTGGCCAGGGCGTAGGTGTCGGGGGTCCTGCCCAGCATCTTCTTCAGCTCAGCCACGATGCGGTCGTACTTCTGGCTCTTGGTGGCAGCGAATATCGGGTTCAGGAAGTGCACCTTGGCGGCGAACTCGGCGGCGGTCGGGTCCTTGAGCAGCTCGCTCAGCAGAGCGGTGCCGTCGCTGCCGAACCACATCACCTTGCTCAGCACCGGGTACTGGCTAGCAGTATCCATCACCTGCACGACCTCGTTGAAGCCTATGAAGTCCACGGCAACCTTGTCGGCGCCGTACTTCTGGATCGCCTGCTGCACCTTCTGGGCCAGCTCGGCGACCTCGTTGCTGAACTCCTTAGCGTTGGGGTCATACCTGGGGCCGTCGATCACGATTATGCCGAGCTTCTGGGCGGCCTTCTTGACCGCGTTGTGTAGGCCGTCGCCCCAGGCGTCGCCACGCCACATTATTATTAGGACCTTCTTGCCGAAGTACTTGGCCATCTTAGCTATCACTGGGCCCTGTATGTTGTCGGTGGGGCAGAACCTGAATATGTAGTCGTTGGGTATGGCTAGGCTCGGCGCAGTGCTGCTCGGGCTTATTATCACCAGGTGGTTCTCGTTAGCATAGTTCATTATCTGCTTGACCTCGGCGCTGGTCATTGGGCCTACGAAGACCTTGATGCCCTTGGCGGCCAGGGCCTGCAGCTTCTGCAGACACACGGTGGGCTTTGTCTGGGTGTCCTCGATGTAGATCTTCACCCTGTAGGGGAGTCCAGCCTTCTGCAGGAAGGCGTTGATATCCTTCTGGGCAAGCTCGAGCGCGGCCTTGCTGTTGATGCCGTAGCTGCTCAGGTCGCCGGTCAGGGGGAGCAGGCCGCCGATGGGTATGATGTTGCCCTGGATGCCCTCAATCTTAGCCACGAAGGTGCCTGGCTTGGTGGGGGACGGGGAGGACGTCGCCGCCGGGCTGGCTGAGGCGGAGCTGGTCGCCGCCGGGCTCGTGGCCGCAGCCGTGGTGGTGGCCGCTCCCGTCGCCGCGGCGGGGCTTGTGGCGGCGGGGGCGCCGCCCCTGCTAGCCACGTAGGCTGCAGCGGCGGCTATGATTATTATTGCTATGACCGCTCCAGCTATGGCCGCCTTGCTAGCCATGGGTCACGCACCCCACTTATCCGGGACACTTCTTTTGAGCCGAGCTTCGGGCGCCCACGTTAGTAGCCCCTTTTAAGTCTTAGAGTTCCGCGTGACAAAGTGGAGCCCGATGACTAACCGGTATTCCGTAGTGTTTTTCGTGGGCAATGCTGAAAAAGGGGAGCCTACTCGCCCACCCGGCAACGCGCATCAATGAGCCCCCGCGGCCGCGGAGGCGCCCCAGCCCTGGCCGCGGGGCACCCAGAGCCTCTCGGGCACGACGGCCCCTCTCGGGGGCCACGCCTGGGTCCATGAAGCGGTGCCTCTCCGAGACGCAGCGGTGGCCGCGCCGCGAGAACGCATGGGGTGGTGTCGCGGTTTGCCCGCGGCTCTGGAGCCGGACGTGATCCTCGAGACGCGGGGGGTACGGAAGACCTTCGGCGGCCTCGTCGCAGTGGATAATGTTAGTATCAAGGTTAGGAGGGCCAAGCTGACCCTGCTGATAGGCCCCAACGGCTCGGGGAAGACGACGCTGCTGAACGTGATAAGCGGCTTCTACAAGCCCGACGCCGGCAGGGTCATATTCGAGGGCCGCGACGTCACCGGGTGGCCGCCCCACAAGCTGTACCACCTTGGCCTGGCCCGCACCTTCCAGGTCCCGCAGCCCTTCCCCAAGCTCACCGTGCTGGAGAACGTGCTCCTAGCCGCCCGGGGGCACCCGGGCGAGTCCTTCGCCGCCCCGCTACGGAAGCACTCCTGGATACGCACGGAGGAGGAGCTCGTGGAGAAGGCTTTCGAGATACTCCGCCTAGTCAACCTCATCCACCTCTGGGACCACCCGGCGGGGATGCTTAGCGGTGGCCAGATGAAGCTTCTCGAGATAGCCCGGACCCTCATGAGCGGCGCAAAGCTCCTCCTCATGGACGAGCCTATTGCCGGCGTGAACCCCACCCTGGCCCACACGATTCTCCGCTTCATTACCAAGCTTAAGGAGGAGCAGGGGATAACCTTCTTCATAATAGAGCACCGCCTCGACATAGCCATGCAGTACGTTGACTACGTGTACGCGATGGCCCGTGGCAGGGTCATAGCCGAGGGTAGGCCTGAGGAGGTTGTCTCCAACCCGCTCGTGATAGACAGCTACCTCGGGGGCTGATGGGCCGTGGCGAGCCTCGTGTTGGAGAAGGTGAACGCGGGGTACGGGAAGCTCCAGATACTCTTCGACGTCTCCTTCCATGTACCGGACAAGCAGATAACCGTCGTGGTTGGCCCCAACGGGTCCGGGAAGAGCACTACGCTGAAGGCTATATTCGGCATAGCTAACGTGTATAGCGGCAAGATAGTCTTCGACGGCAAGAACATAGCTGGGATGCCTCCGCACCGGATAGCGAAGCTCGGGATAGCCTACGTTCCCCAGACGGACAACGTGTTCGCGAAGCTCACTGTGCGGGAGAACCTCGAGATGGCTGGCTACGGGATGCCCGAGGACGAGGTAAGGGAGCGCGTCCGGGAGGTCCTCGACATGTTCCCTATACTCAAGGAGAGGATGAACCAGAAGGCCGGCACAATGAGCGGCGGCGAGCGCCAGATGCTCGCCATGGCTATAGCGCTTGTCCGGAGGCCGAAGCTCATGATGTTCGACGAGCCTACTGCAGCGCTTGCGCCAAAGATAGCACTGGAGATACTCGACATAATCCAGAGGCTCCGCGACGAGCACGGGATAACGATTCTCCTCGTGGAGCAGAACGCGAAGAAGGCGCTGGAGATAGGCGACAGGGGCGTGCTGCTGGTGGGTGGCCGCGTCGCCTTCGAGGGCTCTGCGAGGGAGCTGCTGGAGCACCCGGACCTCGGCAGGATGTACCTTGGCCTAGTGGCGGAGGAGGCTGGCGGCAGCTAGGCCGCCGAGCCTTGTTCCACAGCTTCATGGTGGCCATGTATACGCGTATAGCCGTGTGGGGTGATGGCGTTGGACCTCAGCCTCTGGCTCCCCTATATCGAGGACTCCCTCGTGTTCACAAATACTATTGTGATGCTCGCGGTAGGGCTCACGTTGACCTACATGACTACGAAGGTGCCTAACTTCGCCCACGGGAGCCTGGGGACCCTTGGCGCCTACATGATGTTCACGGCAATGGCTATAATTTATGGCAAGAGCCTGGCAATGTTGACAAGCCACCTGGGGGCGGCCCTGAGCCTCGGGTTCCTTCTCGCCTTCCTCGGGGGCGCGTTGGCGGGTGCGCTGCAGTACCTGCTGGTTCTCCGCCCCCTGGAGAGACGCGGCTCCACAATGCTCGGCCTCATGATATCCACGCTTGGCGTCGACTTCATACTGATAGGGCTCCTCAACATCTATGCCGACATACTGCGCGGCATGAACCCCATAACGGGCACCGCGAGGGACTGGTCGCTGAAGAGCTACGTGCTGCAGAAGGTTGGGCCCCTGACCCTCCGTGTCTGGCTCAGCTTCGGCGTCATGGTGGGCGCGCTGCTGGCCCTCTACCTCCTGCTCACACGGACCAGGTTCGGTATAGCGATGAGGGCCAGCATCGAGAACCCGCAGCTGGCTGAGGTGCTGGGCGTCAACGTTGACTTGACGAAGCTGGTCTCCTGGATACTTGCGGGCGGGCTCGCGGGCCTCGGCGGCGCGATGATGGCGTTCACTGAGAGGATGAACCCGATGACTGGGAGCGCTGAGGTCGTGGCCGTGTTCGCGGCGAGCATCGTGGGCGGGCTCCACAGCCTGCTTGGCGCGGTGGTAGGTGGCTACATTGTGGGGCTCAGCGAGACCCTGCTGACCCACTGGCTGGGCCAGCTGATCGGAGTCAACCTGGACGCGTACAAGAGGGCCGTGCCCCTCCTGTTTATCATAGTCACCCTGCTCCTGGCCCCCGAGGGCGTGATGGGCGTGGACTGGAGGAAGGTGCTGCAGAGGATCCTCGGGGGCCGCTCCGCGGTGAAGCGTGCAGCCTCAGCCGAGAGGTGAGGCCTGGAAGGAGGGGTGGTGAGCCGTGGTCAACCTAGCCTCCCTACCCGTTGTGGGCGTGTTCTTCACCCCGGAGCTTTGGACCTGGATGCTGCTCTACGCGGCTGTCGCGCTAAGCCTCAACCTCGAGGCCGGGCTCACCGGTATACCGAACTTCGGCAGGCACCTGGCCGTCATAATCGGCGCCATTGTGGCCGCGACTCTGCCCGGCTACCTGGGCATGGCTTTGCTGCCGGAGAGCTACCGGGCGGAGATAGCCCAGATAGCGGGGACGAATGTTACCGCGCTGCCCAGCTACGCTAGTGACTACAACAGCCTCATAGCGAGCGTGATAACGAAGTATTATGCGAGCCACCCGGCCGTCTCGTTCGCGATGTTCCTGCTGGTGGTCGTGGTCGCGGCTGCGTTCGGCGCGCTCTCAGGGTGGCTCGCGGCCTACCCGGCGGCGAGGCTGAAGGAGGACTACCTTGCAATAACGCTGCTCGCTGCCGGCGAGGCCATGCTGATAATCTCGTATAACGCTGGCTTCGTGGGAGGCACGCAGGGCCTTACCGTGCCCAACACGCTGGCGTGGCTCGACGACATCTACGCCCACATAGTGGGGCCGGGGGCCGCCCACAAGGCCTCAGTGCTAACCATCACGGCTCTGCTGGCTGTGCTGGTCTACCTCTACCTGGAGCTGGTGGTCAGGGCCCCGGTGGGCAGGCTGCTGAAGAGCGTGAGGGAGAACGATGTCGCCGCTGAGGCGCTGGGCAAGGACGTGGCCAGGGTTAGGCTGAAGACCCTCATGATGGGCTCCGCCATAGCGGCGCTGACCGGGGCAGTGTTCGTGATGTGGAACACCGCGTGGATGGCTAAGGCATACGACAGGGTGAACTGGACCTTCTGGCCATGGGCCATGATGATACTCGGCGGCGCGGGCAACAACCTCGGCGTCACCGTCGGCGCATTCATACTCGGCTCCCTGAGGCAGCTGATAACCTTCAACAAGCAGGCAATAGCGCCCTACCTGCCGTTCGACCCGGCGTGGCTGGACTACCTCGTGCTGGGCTTCACGATAATACTGGTGCTCATGGTGAAGCCCGAGGGCCTGCTCCCCGAGAAGACCACCTACCCGCTGCCAAGGCAGAAGCTAAGCGAGATAGCGAAGAGGCATGGAGCACCAGAGGAGGCGAAGGCGACTGCAGAGAAGGCGAGCCTCGAGCAGCCCTAGCCCCTCCCCCTCCCCTTTCTCCTC
>JALUFI010000354.1 GCA_027043685.1 Pyrodictiaceae archaeon | reverse complement strand
TGTGGACCAGCTTGACCCTCGCCTTGACGCCCCTCCTCCTGGCGTGGTAGACGAGGCGGCCGAGGACCTCGAAGGGGTAGCCGGGGCACCTGTGCGGGAACTCCGGGACGAGGACGACCACGTCGCCGCCCTTGAACTCGGCGAGGGCCTTCCTTAGCTCGATGGCGCCCTCGAGGGTGTAGTTGTGCTTCGCCGCCTCCCGGAGCCCGGGGTAGTCGTCCCAGCCATACCTGGTGCCGACGCAGAGGAAGAGGTAGTCGTAGCCAATCTTCTCCCCGCCCTTGGTGACCACGAGCCTCTCAGCGGGGTCCAGCTTCACGACCTCGTCCAGGATGAGCTTGGCGCCGTACATCTCCGCTATGTTCTTGACCGGCGCCCTCACGTCGTCGGGCTCCGCCTCGCCGAAGGCGACGTCGGGGAAGAAGGCGGGGAAGTAGTGGTACGGGTCCTTCGTGACAATGGTTAGGTCTACGTCGAGGTTGCTGTGCCTCGCCTCCTCCGCGATGCGGCGCAGCGCGACAAGCGTGCAGGCGCCGCCGCCGATGAACACTATGCGCTTGGGCAACGAGGCTTCACCCCTCTATGCACAGCCCAGCCAGGATAGGAGGGATGGTTTCGTATCTCGCAAGAGTTAACAACTAAGGCTACCAGTCAAACCACAAAGCATAACAAGGCCCCCGGAGGCCACCAGCGGCCCCACCAGTAGCCCACGCAGCCTAAACCAGAGAACCCCGCGGAGCCGCAGCAGCGGCCCCTCCGGGGAGCCGGGTGGAGCAGCCAGGCATCCTCGTAGCCCTGCGCCTAGCCCTCGAGCCCCTAGCAGACGCCGTGCTGCCGCCCGTGACAAGCAAGGTGGTCAAGTACATCGTGCTCGAAGCCGGCCCCGAGAGCCTCCGAGCCCCAGTCGAGAAGCACCCCGGGGCAGCCAAGCCAGCCTTCATCTCCATGCTGTACCGCGGAGCAAGACCCCTCTACCAGCAGTGGAGCAGCAGGAAGCCCCCAGCACCCCTGACAGCGAGGCGGGGCGAGCAGCTAGAGGCAAGGATAGCCGTCCTAGCCACGAGCCTCGACGCAGCCCTCGAAGCCGCGGCGCTGGAGGGCACACACGAGACACCCTACGGAAGGTACCGAGTATCAATACTCACGGCAGAGGCCAGGCCCCTACCCAGCCTAGCACCCGAGACACCCAAGCCAGTCCTCGCCGTAAGGGCACGGACACCCGTAATCATATCCGCCAGGGTCATCCAGCCAAAGCCCACGAGGCGCGCCGCGCCGGGCCACCGCCTCCTCCCCACACCAGCCACCCTGGTAGCCCAGCTAGTCAAGCAATGGAACACCCTCACACCACCAAGCCTCCACATACCCGGCGGCCACGCAGCCCACGGCCTAAGAGCAGAGCTAGCAATGACCGAGCTAGACTACCGCCTCGAGCCAGAAACAGTCCTCATAGGCAAAACCAGCGCCGGCGCACCCAGGCTAGCGAGGGGCTGGCGCGGCTGGATACTCTACCGGGTCTGGAGCAAACGCCTAGCAGAAACACTCGCCAAGCCAGCCGCCCTCGCAAACGCCCTCGGCCTCGGGAGGAGCCGCGGCATAGGACTAGGAGACGTCGAGATACAGTGGAGACCACTACGAGGCACCGAGGAAGGCAAGGAGGAGGGCTAGGGGGCCCGGTAGGGGCAGATGCTGCGGTACCTGCAGTACATGCACTTCCGGGCCGGCTGCTCAACGAGGGGCGGGTCCGGGGACTCCACGGTCCGCCAGGTCGCCTCCACGAGGCGCTCAGCCTCCTCGACAAGCGCTGGCCCCACCTCC
>JALUFI010000353.1 GCA_027043685.1 Pyrodictiaceae archaeon | reverse complement strand
CTCCTCACGGTCTCCATTGCGTCGCGGAGGTAGATTAGGCGGAGCCTCCTCCGCAGCACCTCGGGGTCCAGGCCGGTCTCAGCGGCTATCTCCTCGAGGCCTCCCTCGCGGTACAGCTTCCTGGCGAGTACGTAGGTGTATGTCCCGCGGACCAGGAGCCTGGGCTGCTCCAGGGGGCCCCCCGTGGCCGTGGCGCCGCTGAACCTCACCTGTAGCCTGTTCGGGCCCGCGGCGTCGACGCCGGCGTAGTAGGAGGCGAGGTCCCTGGCGGGCCTCTCGGGGACGAGGCAGGGCACCTTGCTGTACCGGGTGTTCGCGGCGTAGAGGAGGACGGGGGTCCCCAGCTCCCTCTCCAGGTGGAGCCTTAGCCGGAGGAACCATTCGTGGGCGAGGAGCCTCGCCACGGGGTTCGAGGAGGCATAGTCGACGCAGACCATGCCTGGCTCGGCGTTCCCCGCCCTGGAGAGGAACCGGTCGTAGTAGAGCCTGGCGAGCTCCACGCGGAGCCAGCGGGGGTAGCTCGTGGAGAGCCCGAGGGCGACCGGGGTCTCTATGGCCGAGGCGGCCTCGAGGAACTTCTCCGTGAACGCCTTCACCGTCTCCCCGCTCGCCCCGTAGACGACTGGGGTGCAGGCCACGTCTACCCTGGGGTGGAAGACGAGGTACGACATAACCGAGGCGTAGAAGTCGGCCTGGTGGGGGAACACGGGGTCCCTCCGGGGCACGTCGAAGACCGGGACGGCGACGACGAGGCTGTCGCCCGGGATGCGCTTCACGAGCCTCTCCTGGCGGAGGAGGGCTGAGAGCTCAAGCCTCTCATCCATGGCCACGCTCCTCAGGTCGCCGGGGCGCCGCCTCACCGCTAGCTCGACGAGGCCCCCGAGGCTCCCCTGGGGCAGGAACCGGTTGTCGATGAAGTCGGCTGCGGCCGCGTAGGCGGGGGTCCGCAGCGCCCCCCGCCGGTGCCCGACCACTAGCACGCGGGCAGCCACGTCGCCGGCCTCAGCAGCCACCCTGACGCGGAGCGCCAAGGGCCCCTGGCTCCCCCCGGGGGAGAGGCGCGCCGAAACGTTGCGGCTAGCCTCTCCGACTAGATATTTTCCGGCACCAGCTCGGCTAGCCACCACGCCGCGTGGGGGAATTGGTGTTGGGCGGCCGCCTCCCAGGCATCGCCGCCGGACTCGAGGCGCTGCTGGAGGGCCCCCCGGAGCCCCACGACTGGGTGCTCGCCTTCCTCCACGCCGCGGGGGGCCGCGCGGCCTCCAGGGTGCACGTCGTGGTAGGCCTCTACATCGCCTCCCTTGGGCTTGAGAGGCTCCGGCTAGCCGCGGGCTTCGAAGAGTGCCCCCCGATGCCCTGGAGCGACCCCCTCGCCGACGCGTTGAAGACGCTGATAGCCCTCGGGCAGGTGAAGGAAGACCCCGGGGGAGGCGGCCTCGTCCTCGCCCCCAGGGGCCGCGTGGCAGCCGAGAGGGCCTGGGCCGCGCTGGCCCCCGGGGAGCGCGCGGCGCTGGAGGAGGCGGCGGGGCTCGCCTCCAGGCTCCGGCAGGAGGAGCTGGTGCTGCTGGCATACGTTGAGGCGGGGGAGCCGGGCTGGGCTCCGGAGAAGCTCCTCTCGGCCCGCGGGGAGCTGGCCGCCGAGGCCTACGAGAGGGGCGCGGTGGGCCTCGAGACCGCTGCGAGGATGGCGGGCATGGAGCCGGGGGAGTTCATGAGGTTCCTCGAGGAGAGGGGGAAAGAGGGGCGGGGCTAGCGCTTCTCCCCCTGGGCCTTCTCCTCTCCGGCCAGGTGCTTGTCTAGCCACTCTAGTATCAGCTTCAGCCTCTCCACGCGGTGCCG
>JALUFI010000352.1 GCA_027043685.1 Pyrodictiaceae archaeon | reverse complement strand
CTGGAGCCGCAGTAGGGGCACCTGGGGCGGGGCGGGTAGTGCCTCCTCCCACACGCCCTGCACTCCCTGCCGACCAGGCGGTACCTGGGTATCCGGGTCCTCCACACCTGGGCCGGGCTAAGCCTCACAACCATCCAGCCACGCACCTCCCCCACGTCCACGGTCCACGCTAGGAGCGGAGAAGAACATGGACAGCCACGGTGGAGCCATCGCCACCCATGTTGAGGGCCAGGCCCCTCTCAGCGCCCTCCACCCTGACCCCTGGGAAGTCGCCGCGGAGCTGCATAGCGACCTCCGCCACCTGGTAGACGCCGGTGGCCCCCACCGGGTGCCCCCGCGCCTTCAGGCCCCCGCTCGGGTTCACCGTCGGCCGGTCGCCGGGATGGAACCTGCCCTCAGCCAGCAGCCTCGCAGCCTCGCCCCGGGGCGCAAGCCCGAGCTCCTCGAGGAGGAGCACGGCGTTTATCGTGAAGGCGTCGTGCAGCTCCACCACGTCGAGCTGCCGGGCCTCGACACCCGCCATACGGAGAGCCGTCTCAGCAGCCGCAGCGGCGGCGGGGATGCGGTCAAGCGCCTCCCGGTTACTCAGCTCCACCGTGTCGGTCGCGAGCCCCGCCCCAGCTATGTAGACGCCCGGCTTCTCCGGCAGGCCCCGGGCCGCCTCCTCCGAGACGAGCAGCACAGCGGCCGCCCCGTCACCCACCGGGCTGGAGTCGAGCATCCTAATCGGGTCCGCGATGACCTGGCTCCTCGCCACGTCGTCCCTGGTTATCTCCCGGCGTATCTGGGCATAGGGGTTCAGCATCGCGTTGCGGTGCATCAGCACCGGCCACTCGCTCATCTCGTCCCGCCCAACACCGTACTTCTCCATATAGTAGCGCATAAGGAGCGCGTTGAGACCAACGAAGGTGGCGCCGTAGAAGAGCTCGTACTCCGCGTCAGCGGCCTGCGCAAGCGCCTCCGTGACGACAGCGGTGGGGAAGTCAGTCATCTTCTCAACGCCGATGACGAGCACCGAGCCGTAGAGACCGGAGCGCACAAGGCTATACCCGGTGTAGACCGCGGCGCCCCCGCTGCCGCAAGCGGCCTCAACCTTGAACGCGGGCCTGCCACGCAGCCCTATACCGTTAGCTATGTAGGCGCCGAGGCTATCCTGCCTCTGAAGCACGCTGCTAAGCATGTTGCCGATGACGACGGCGTCCGGCACCAAGCCCCCAGCGTCATCGATAGCCCGCCACGCGGCCTCGGCCGCGAGGTCCAGGAGCCCCTTATCGTAGAGCCTCCCGACCCTAGTCAAGCCAACGCCAGCCACGTAGACACGGGTAGCCATGCACGTTCACCCCGTGGTCCTAATGAGGAGGCCCCTCATCTTCGCGTAGTCAGCGTAGTCAATAACCCTCCTAGCGGCGAGATAATCGTCAACCCGGGGCGCCAGCCCCCTCCTCTCAACAGCCTTCTCAGTGACGATGAAGCTGTAGGCGTCCGCGCCGCTCCCACTGCCGAAGGGCGCCACGAGAACCCTCGACCCAGGCTCAGCCACCTCGAGGACGCGCGCGAAGCCAAGCAAAGCAGACCCGTTGTACGTGTTACCTATCCTGGGCGTCACGAGGCCAGGCAGCACCTTCTCCCGTGGGAACCCCAGTCTCTTCGCCACCCTCAGCGGGAACTTCCCATTAGGCTGGTGGAACACCGCGTAGTCGAAGTCGCCGGGCCGCAGCCCAGTCTTCTCAAACAAGCCCCGGACAGCGGACTCTATGTGGTGGAAGTAGGCGGGCTCACCGGTGAAGCCCTCGCCGTGGGCAGGGTAGGGGCTCAGCCCCCTCCTCCAGAAGTCCGGCGTATCCGTGACGTAGGTGTAGACGTCCTCAAGCACCGCGGCCGCCTCCGAGGCGGGGCCAACCACGAAGGCCGCGCCGCCGCTGGCGGCGGTGAACTCCAGCACATCCCCGGGGCTCGCCTGCGCGGTGTCAGCGCCTATGACGAGGCCGTAGCGTATCCTGCCAGCCTCCACGAGGCCCAGGGCCGCGCGGAGCCCCTCGCTGCCAGCCCTGCAGGCGAACTCCAGGTCAGAAGCCATGGTGTCGGGCGTCGCGCCCACAACCTCGGCAACGATAGTCGCAGAGGGCTTGACCGCGTACGGCTTGGACTCGGAGCCGAAGAACACGGCCCCAATGAGCCTCGGGTCGACGCCGGCCCTCCGCAGCGCGTTCAACGCGGCCTCGACGCCTATAGTCACCGAGTCCTCGTCGACTCCGGCGACAGCCTTCTCCTCGACGCCCAGGCCGCGGGGGACGCCGGGGTCCCATCCCCAGCGCCTAGCAATCTCCTCCGCGGGGAGCCGGTACCTCGGGATGTAGGCGCCCCATCCTACGACGCCGCTGGAGCCAGTCACGTCCATGCGCCTCCAGAGCCCTCGGCCGAGCAGCCCAATGGCCTCCAGGGACGTGCTCCGCTCGGCAGGGCTCCGCGGATAAGGAGGGGCTAAGAACCCTAGCCCCAAGACAGGAGCCGTGAACAATTCACGACAATAGACTAGCGCGGCAGCCTCTGCGGAGAATTAATAGAATACACGACAACAGTACTCATATCAGCGAGTAGAGGCCGTGATGAGAAGCCTTACAGCAACTTACAAAGCCAGAGCCATAGCCCCGCACCGGTGGTACGACCACGTAATGCAGTCCCACGGTACAAGCCCTGGCACCACATGCTCCACTGGAACACGGTGCTCCATGAAAGCATCGTCTACCCCTGCTCAGCCCCAAGGCCGATGCAAGGGCTCAGCGGAAAGAGGAGGGGGTGAACCACGGGAATAACCGACGAGAAGCTAAGGAGGCTACTCACCTGCTACGACCCAAGAATCGAGCAGGAACGCATCGCAGAGGAGCTGGGCTTCGCGAAGGAGACTGTAAAGAAGCTGATCCAGCGCCTCCGCCAGGCCTACATGAGGGAGCAGCGAAGGATACTGGCAGTCCACCTCCGCCGCCTAGAAGCCTTCAACGTGAAGGGTATCCTGGTCGAGCTCGACCCGAGCCTGGCTAAAGGCTTAGTCTCAGTCGCGAGGAGGTACCACGGCTCACCCATGCCCCCAGGCGCCCTGGAGGGGCTGGTCCCGGAGCCCCGGCTGCTGGGAGCAGTCTTCGTGCTCGAGGGCGGCCGCGTCCTTGCAACCTACCGCGTCCTCGGGAACTACTCCCCCCTGGAGAGGCTCCAGGGAGACCAGCGTGTCCGCCGCGTCCTGGACCATGGGGTGGTCTCGGTACCCGTGAGGGGGTGCATTGAGCCTCGGGAGGCCCGGGAGAAGTTCTGGGGCCTGCTCTCGGTGAAGGCGCCCCGCTCCCGCCTACTCATAGACCTCTTGATAATCGGTGTGCTCGACGCAAATCCCTTGGCGAGGCTGAAGTGGATAGACTTCGACCCGAGCCGCGTGCTAATGGCGCGGCTGGGCCTCGCGGCGCTCACCCAGGAGGAGGCTCGCCGGTTCTTCAGGGTGCTCCACGCCAGGTACCGGCTGCTGAGCTTCTACAACATAGTTGGCAGAGTCTACTACGTGAGGCCATCAGAATACATGGTTTCGAAGGCGTTCATACTCGCTTCGAGGGAGCGCGCAGCCGAGCTATACGCGGCAGCGGTGGAGACAATGGGCGCCGCCTATATCGCTGCCGGGGAGGAGCTGGCCATAGCGACCAGTAACTCGGAGGCCGCAAGGTTCCACGGCTACGCAAAGAGGCTCGGAGCCTCCGTAGCCAGGGTTCTCTACTACTTCGTCATGCCTCCTCCCCTGGAGTACGCGGGCTGCGGCTCAGAGTGGCTGCCGAGCCCCGCCCCCACGCGCCTCTACACCGAGTGCATCGCCAGTATTCTATCCACGCAGCGCCCGAGATGAGGAGGCGGCGCCGCCCAGGGCGCTCCCCGCGCGCGGAGGGGGAAGCAGCGTTGGCGAAGAGCAGCCGCCAGCTCCTAGACATGGGGCTCCCCTGTAACAGGGAGGCCGCGGTGGCGCTCCTGGAGCGGCTTGAGAGGAGGCTCGCGGCCGAGGCGGCCTCCGGCGTGTTGATGGCGGTGCTTTCTCTCCTCGGCGCAGCGCTCACGCTCCTAACGATAAGGGCCCCTGCCGCGTACCGCCTAGGCTACGCATTATTCTTCGCCGCCTCGTTCGGGCTCAGCCTCCTCTACAGCCTCCGCCGCTCAGCGGAGAGGAGGGCGGCCAGGCGGCTCCGCGATTACTTGGCGGCGCAGCCCAGGCGGCTGCCCCAGGGGCTGTGTGAGAAGACGCTGGGCCAGCTGCTAGGCGAGTCCCTAGGCAGCGCCGCTGGGTAGATAAGCCCCGGTGCTCCCATCCCCTTCCCACTCTTGACGAGTCCACGGAGCCGGAGTGTCACCGCTCCACGGCCCCGGGGAGTATGCGCCGCAGGACAGTGTGGCGGCCCCTGGCCGAGAGAGGGTGGGCGCGTCATGTTTGCCCCTGGTCTCCCCGACCCGGGAAGGGTTAGGGATGTGCTCCTAGGCCTGGCTGTGGGCGAGGCATACGGACTCCCCTACGCACTTAGCGGTGAGAGGCCTCGGAGCCCCGCGAGCCTCGAGCCCCTCATGCTGGGCGGCGTCGCCGCCTACGGCGCCGCCACCGAGCAGGCGGCGGTGCTCGCCGCAGTGCTTGCCGACTCCTGTGGCTTCAACCCGGACCTCTTCGCCCGCAGGCTCTCGGCGGCCGCGGACCTCGAGAACCCGATAAGGCTATACTCGCTCCCCACGGTCGAGGACCTCATGCTGATAAGGAGGGGCGTGCCCTGGGGCAGGGCGAGGAGCCTCGTGGCAAGCCTGGAGCCCGCCCTGGACGCGGTGGCCAGGGCAGCCCCCGTGGCCCTCTTCTACACGAAGGAGCGCCTAGTGGCTGAGATGGCTATGGCCCAGGCGCTGGCCACGACACTGGACACTAGGACGGCGGTAGCAGCCAGGGCGTACGCGGTGCTCCTATACCACCTCCTCCACGGCGCCCCGGTGGAGGAGGCCCTGGAGCACGCGGCGAGCCAGGCCTCAAAGGCCTCCATAAGGGAGGCCCTCCTCCAGGCAGCGGAGCTTGCAGCAGAGCCCCTGGAGACCCGTCTCCGCGTAGCCTCGAGGCCCGGCGACGCCGTCTCCGGCCTGCTCCAGGCAGCCGCCGCGGCCCTGGCCTCAGCGGAGCAGGGGGCCAGGGAGGCACTCTGGATAGCAGTGGCAGCCGCCCCCGAGGGCGCGGCCCACCTAGCAGCAGCGATGACGGGTGCGCTCCTCGCGGCCACGGGCGCGGCGCCGCAGCCACCGGCGCCCCTCGAGGCGGAGGCGATGATAGCGGCCGCCTCGGAGCGCCTCGCCTCAGCGATAACCGGGTGCCGTGGCCTCGAGAGGAGGGAGGCGCTGGCCGGGAGCAGCTAGCGCCGGAGCCCCTCTAACCCCCGTTTCCCCTGAACCCTGCCTCTCCTCTCCCCTGGGCGGCGGCTCGTTGGCGGCGAGCATAGCTGAGCGGGCCAGCGGCAGGGAGGTCTACGAGAGGCTCCGCAGGAGCCTCAGGCCAAGGAGCGACGAGTACGTCGTCCTGGTCGCGGCCGAGAAGGATGGCAACCCCTACGCGGTTCTCGCGGCCATAATCCTCAGCCAGAACACGAGCGACAAGAACTCGATAAGGGCCTACCTCCGGCTCCGGGAGCGCCTGGGGAGGGTCACTCCGGAGAAGGTGCTGGAGCTCCCCGAGGAGGAGCTGGTGGAGCTGATAAGGCCGGCGGGGCTCCCCAGGGGCAAGGCGAGGGCGCTGAGGGAGGCCGCCAAGCGGATACTCGAGAAGGGCGGGGAGCGGTACCTCGTCGAGGCGCCCCCCGAGGAGCTGAGGCGCTTCCTCCTCTCAATACCCGGGGTGGGCAAGAAGACGGCGGACGTCTTTCTCAGCTTCTACCGCAAGGCCCCGGTCTTCGCGGTGGACACCCACGCGCTCCGGATAGCGAAGCGATGGGGCCTCGTGGGCGAGAAGGCCGGCTACGACGAGGCCTCCAAGGCCCTCCTAGAGTTCTTTGGCCCCGAGCTGGCCGAGGAGGCCCACCGCCTCATCATAGCCCTGGGCCGCCGCTACTGCAGGGCCCGCAGCCCCCGCTGCACGGAGTGCCCCCTCCGCGACATCTGCCCCTACGCGGAGAAGCAGCAGGAGCAGGCAGGCACGGCCACCAGGGACGCGGCGAAGGCCTAGCCAATGCTCCTCGAGAGCATAGCCGCCGCTATCCCCGCAGCCACCAGCAGGCCCCCAGCCAGGAGCCTCTGGTTCACCTCCTCCCCCGCAACCCTCCCGCTCGCCAGCTGCGTCAACACCGGTGTAGCCGCGAGCCCCACAGCGACCACGCTGGCAGGCATGAGGCGCAGCGCCTCGAGGAACGCGACAGCGCCCAGGAAGTAGCCCAGGAACCCACTCGCAAGCGTCTCAGCCCACACCACGCGGAGCCACCGACGCCCCCACCGGAGCATCCACGGAACAAGCACAGCAACCATGAACACGGCCCTGGCCTCCGCGACGCTCAGGGGCCCCGCCCTCGACAACGCGGCCTGGTAGGCGTACATGCTGCCACCCCAGACGAGGCTAGTAGCGACAGCAGCCCCAACACCAACCGGGTCACGCACACCCCTCCCACCACCGCTCAGCGACACAACAACGATACCGGCGAGAGCCAGCAAGCCGCCAACCATCACGCCCAGGGCAGCGACGCCGCCAATCCTGCCCAGGAGGTAGTCAACAAGCCCCGTCCAGACGACGAAGAGGTACGCAGCAGGCAACGCAACCGAGGCACCCACGCGAGACACGCTAAACACGAACAACCCGTCGCCAACAACACTAGCAACCACGCCGCCAAGCCAAACACCGGCCTCGAACACCGGGTCGAGCCACGGAACCCTCCACGGAAAC
>JALUFI010000351.1 GCA_027043685.1 Pyrodictiaceae archaeon | reverse complement strand
TATGACTGCTGGGAGGTCCTCCCTCCTGGCCCTCCTCACCACGAAACCCTTGGCCTCGCCGCCTCCCTCGCCGGCCCCGGTCTCCGCCAGGGTGGCCACGATGGCATCATCCCTCCGAGGGAGGGGGCGCCGAGGAGCCTCCCGGCGTTCCTCCCCCAGGGGGTCTCTGGCCTCGGGTGGGCTGCGGGGTTAATTGGGGGTGGCGGTGCCTCGCCTGCCCCGTGACTTCACGTTGACCAGCTTGTCGCGGAACACCTCTAGTAGCTGGTTGCCGCCGGCGGGCGAGCCGCCTGGCTCTGTTATCCTCTGCTTGGCTGGCGGAGCCTCCCTGTAGCCTGGGAGGAGCCTGGCTATCCGGTCCTCGAAGCTCGGCTTGTGGGGGTCGTGGTAGAATATGCCTATGGGTATCCGGTTGCCCCACTCCATTGCCTTGGCTAGTGCCTGGGCCCTCTTGGCTGGCTCCTCCTCGGGGCTGTGGACGACCGGGTCCCAGGAGG
Source organism: Pyrodictiaceae archaeon (assembly GCA_027043685.1). GTDB lineage: Archaea > Thermoproteota > Thermoprotei_A > Sulfolobales > Pyrodictiaceae > QNYQ01. Next base: position 1,350 of record JALUFI010000351.1, on the reverse strand, counting down.
GGTCCGCCTCCTCTAGGCGGTAGAGCGCCTTGCGGTAGAACTGGACGGTGTAGACGTCGTTGTAGGTTACGCATGGCTGGAGCACGTCTATGAGCGCGGCGCCGCGGTGCCTTATGGCCTTCTTTACCAGGTCTGCGAGGCCCTTCACGTCTAGCGCGTAGCCGCGGGCTACGAAGGTGTAGCCGGAGGCCACTGCGAGGGCAACGGGGTTTAGCATGTCCTGGATATTTGGCTTGGGGAGCGCCTTGGTCTTGACACCGTAGGGTAGTGTTGGGGATGCCTGGCCCTTTGTGAGGCCGTAGACCTGGTTGTTGTGGAGTATCACGGTTATGTCTAGGTTGCGGCGGCCGAGAGCGACGAAGTGCCCCGCGCCTATGCCTAGCAGGTCCCCGTCCCCGCCGTGGACTATGACCGTTAGCTCCGGGTTGGCGAGCTTTATGCCGGTGGCGAACGGTATCGCCCTGCCGTGGAGTGTGTGGACGCCGTTGGCGTAGATGTAGTGGGGCGTCTTGCCGGAGCATCCTATCCCGGAGACAACCACCGTCTTCTCCGGCTCCAGGCCCAGCTCTGCCATGGCGAGCGTCACTGCCTGGAGTATGCCGTAGTTGCCGCAGCCGGGGCACCAGTCTACCCAGAGCCCGGTACGGTATTCCTCCGGCCTACGCGCCATAGGTTAGGGTCACCTCTCCCCCACCGCTGCGAGCGACACGGTGGACCGCGTCGACAAGCTCGTGCAGGTGTATGGGGCGGCCCGTGTACTTCACTATCCGTGCATCCACCTTGAGCCCGGTGTGCATCTCCACGAGCCTCGCCGCCTGCGCCTGGTAGTTGTGCTCAACCGCGGCCACCACCGCTCCCGCCTCCCTCGCCGAGCGTATCGCCTCCGAGACGAAGCCGCCGGGGAAGGGGCTGAAGTACCGTATCTGGAGCACTGCTGCCCGTAGCCCGCGGCGCTGGAGCAGGTGGAGCGCGTCGGCCGCCACCGTGGCCGCCGTGCCCCAGGCCACTAGCAGGGCGTCGAGGCCGCTCCCTGGGCCGATTATCCTGGCTCTCTCGGGCTCCTCGGGTATCTCCCTCGCCGCCAGCTCGAGCTTCGCCATCCTCTTCTTAACCATGGCTACGCGTGTCTCGGGCTCCTCGGTTATGTGGCCGTACTCGTCGTGCTCGTCCCCCGTGTACCACATGACTGCCTTGCCCAGCACGGCCCTGGGCGACACGGGGCCCTCCTCTAAGCTGAACCTCTTGTAGCCTGGAGGTGCTTCCTCGATTAGCCTCCCGCGGTCTATGCGGAGCGCCTCGAGGTCGGGGGGCTCGAGGGTCGCGACGCTGTTCGCGAGGAACTTGTCGAGG
>JALUFI010000350.1 GCA_027043685.1 Pyrodictiaceae archaeon | reverse complement strand
ACCAGCCGCCGGGTACGCGGCGCCGTGGACCACGCGTAGCCCCCTCCTCCGGAGCCTCGAGGTGAACGCCTCTCGGAACACCTTGCAGCGGAACATGCTCCCAGTCGTATACACCTCCTCCGCCCCAGTCGCGTCAGCCGCCACCGCGGCGGCCTCCGCGAGCAGCCCAGCCCCAGTCTCCAGGAGCCCCGCGGCCTCCCCACAGCCATCCGAGGCCAGGTCAGCGACGTGCCGCGCTACCGCAGCTATCCTCTCCACCCTGCCCCGGGTAAGGTAGAACCAGTAAGCAAGCTCATCCGGGTCGCGAACCCCCAGCCTCTCCGCGAGGCCACGGGTCAAGCAGTCCCAGTGACTCCTCCCGTCAAGGGCCTTCAGAAGCCTACGCAGCGCAGCCCTCCCCACCCAGAACCCGCTCCCCTCATCCCCAAGCAGCCAGCCATGGTCACCGACTATGAGCCTCCTCCCCCCGTACGCGTTGTAGGCAATGCTCCCCGTACCCGCGATAACCAGCACCACGTTCCCGCCACGCCCCGCATGCAGCCAAGCAGTGTGAGCGTCGTGCTCAACCAGCAGGCGGCCCCCAAGCCCACTACTAGAGGCGAGGAGGGGCGCGAGCTGGCCACGCAGGATACGGCTATCGAGGCCCGCTACACCAGCCGCCGCGGAGACAAGCTCCCCCAGCCCGTGCCCGGTGCCCCTCAACGCGTCCTCGACCGCCGCGCGGAGATTCAGCGCAGCAGTGGCCACGCCCACGTTGACCGGGTTACCGGGCCCAGCCCTCCCCGACCACGCGCCGCCGCTCGAAAGGTCCACGACAACGGCCTTCGTGCTGGTGGCGCCCCCGTCTATCCCGGCGACAAGTGAGCCCAAGACCCGCCAGTCCCCACCGACAGCCCCGCCGCCCCCAGGGGCCCTATTCACCCTGACCCCTCAGGCACCCACCGGGGACACACCAAGATAGCAAACGTTTATGTAGAAGCGCCCGGGTTTCCTACATGCTAAACCTATCCTACACGGGGAACACACCGGGAAGGAGGTGACGCGCACATGGCGACCCCCTTCGAGATCCAGGTAAGGGACGTGATGGAGACCAGGCACCTACCCATAGCGGCAGCCGACCTGCCGATAAGGAAGGCAGCCGAGGTAATGCTAGCAAACAAGGCAATGGCCGTAGTAACTCTCGACGTTGAGAGGAGGCCCGAGCTAATCTACAGCATAAGGAGGCTGATAAAGAACGTAGCAGAGGGCGTCAACATCGACAAGGAGCAGATAGCCAAGTACGCGGTCACCGACCCCGTCGTGATAAGGGAGGACGACACCATCGAGGAAGCACTCCGCGCGATGAAGAGGGAGGCCGTCCGCACCCTGCCAGTCGTCGACTACAGGAACAAGATGGTAGGCTACCTCGAGGCGAGGCACATAGCCTTCAAGCTATGGAAGCTCCTACCCTACGGCATCGCCACCGTGGAGGCCAGGGCCCGCCACATAGTAGTAGTGCCCAAGGACCTAACCCTCGAGGCAGCCGCCAAGGCCATGGACGACAACGGCGTCACCGAGGTGTTCGTCCGCGAGGAGGACGGCAGCCTCCGCGTGCTCCGCGAGTGGGACTTCCTCCGCGCCCTAGCCGAGGGAGCCGACCCCAAGACCGCCAAGGTAGGCGACTACGCCAAGGGCGCCGTAATCAAGGTGCCGCCGACCATTGACGCGAGGGCAGCAGTCGAGATAATGGAGGCCAACGACGTGCTCCGCCTAGTAGCCGTAGAGGCCGAGGGCGAGAGGAGGCACCGCGTAGTAACCGCCAGCGACCTAGCATTCGAGGCCCTCGAGCACCTAGAGGAGGTCAAGCCCAAGGCCGT
>JALUFI010000349.1 GCA_027043685.1 Pyrodictiaceae archaeon | reverse complement strand
GCCACAGCGCAGCCCCTGGAGGAGGAGTGGAGGGGTGAGCCGCCTCGGGGAAAAGACGGGAAGGGATGGCCAGGGCGCCGCGGCTAGAGGGTGAGGGCGTATGTCGGGTTCTGCTTCCTCTTAATCTTGATAATCTCCTTGAGAACCATCTTCTCGTCGTCGCTTAGCTCGCTCTTGTACTTCGTGAGCCAGAGTATCGCATGCCTCTCCGGCACATCCGTGTAGAGTACGTCGCCCTCGTCGATGTGGCGGCCAACCATCACGTGGCCCTTGATCGATATCGCAACAGCCATACCCGCCCTGGCCTCCTGCACGGTCTTCCCCCGGTCCTGTATCTGGTGGATAGTGCCTATCCTCTTCCCGTCCTCCCTCATCAAGGGATACCCGGGCTTAATGACGCCGCCAAGCACCTCAACGCCGACGATAGCCGGGTTGCTGCGGCGGAACACGTAGCCAGGCAGTATACGTATCTTGCCAGGCCTGACGAGTTGCTCGAGCTCCTTCCTCTTCTCCTCCTCCTTGAGCCTCCGGAGCCACTCCTCGAACTCCTCGATAAGCCTGTAGATGACGTTGTGCCGGAATATCGTTATGCCGTGCTTCTTCGCCTCCTCCTCGGCCTCCGGCAAGACCTTCACGTTAAACGCCAGTATGACTCCATAGTACTTGTTGAGCTCCTTGCTCGCAGCCGCCTCGATGACATCCCTCTTAGCCACGTTGCCGACGTCGGCGAAGCGTATCGGTATCCCCTTCCTCCGCAGAGCCTCGACGAGCGCCTCGAGGCTGCCGAGCGTGTCAGCCTTCACCACCACGCCCTCCGCGTCGGTCTTGATGCGCAGCGACTCTATCTCCCGCCTCACCTGCTCAGCAAGCCTCTTCGCCTCCTCCTCATCCCTAGCAACGTAGAGCGGGGCACCGGCCACAGCCTCCTCGATGCCGGGCGCCACCAGCCTCACACCAGCCGCAGCGTAGACCTCCTCAACGGGCTCAAGCTCCCTCTTAGCCACACGTATCTCCTGCAGCGGCTTAGGCATCAGGAGCGCACGGACCCTGGTAACCACGGGGCCGTTGAGCCCACCCGTGACTATGAGGTCGCCCCTCCTAATCACGCCGTCATAGATAATCACGTCTGCCGCTGTGCCGACGCCGGGCTGCTCACGCAGCTCAAGTATAACGCCCTTCGCGGGGCCCTCGGCGAACCTCAGCCGGTTCTGCAGGTAGCGCTGCGCCAGGCCCGCCAGCACAGCCAGCAGCTCGGCGATGCCCTCACCGGTCTTAGCCGAGACCGGGACCACTGCCACGGTCCTCGTGAAGTCCTTTATCCTGTCGAACCTGTCGGCCTGGAACCCCACCTCATAGAGCTTCGCTATCACGTTGTCCCAGAGACGGCGCTCAAGCTCCTCCTGCACCCTGGGGCTCTGCTTCCGGTACGAAATGATGAACGGCGTGTCGGGGTGGGGCCTCCAGCCAGGGATCTTGTCAATCTTGTTCGCGGCCACTATGAATGGGACGCGGCGCTGCTTCAGTATCTCGATGGACTCGTAGGTCTGGGGCTGGAACCCCTCATTGATATCCACGACGAGTATCGCGAAGTCCGCGACGCTCCCCCCGCGGCGGCGCAGGTTAGCGAACAACTCATGGCCAGGAGTATCGATGAAGAGCAGCCCGGGGATTATCAGCTTGAAGGGTATCAGTTTCTTCAGAGGCTCAGCGAGCTTCTCGATAACGCTCGCGGGCACGACGCTCGCGCCCACGTGCTGTGTTATCAGGCCAGGCTCCTTGGCAGCGACCACGGTGCCGCGAATCTTGTCCAGCAGCGTGGTCTTGCCATGGTCGACGTGGCCGAGCACCACCACTATGGGCTGGCGTAG
>JALUFI010000348.1 GCA_027043685.1 Pyrodictiaceae archaeon | reverse complement strand
CTGAGGAGAGAGTGGTGCTGACGAGGGACAGGGACTTCCTAGCGACCAGGCTGAGGCGGAGGGCAACACACGGAGTCATCTACATCGCCGAGCCGGTGAGAAAAGACAACGTAGAGAAACTAGCAAGGAACACACTGAAGGCGCTTGAAGCCCTCCGGGAGAAACCAGGCCTAGCAATAATCACAACTAAGACAATAGAACTATACCGGCTCCTCTAAACCACACAGCGAACAATCCCCCCGGGAGGCAGCCATGAACACGGGGCCGCAGCTTCCCCCTCGTTTATCCCCCTAGGCTGGGCCCACCAGGGAGCTGATACAGGGGCCACCACTACCCATTTTCCATCCCAGAGGGGCCGCAGCCACGACCCCTTATCACCAAAGATGTCTCACAAGGGTCACAGGGTATGCCAGCCTCCCCCTAGCCGCCTTCAAAGCATCAACAGGAATCACATAGTTCGCCAGGAAGCCCGTCCACCCTTGTTTTACTACTACTTGCTTCCTGCTTCAAGGAGATGCCCCCGTTGCAAGTCTTCTCTGGTTGCTTCAAAGCGAGGTTATAAAAAGGCTTCTCAAATATGTCACATATGGTGTGTTGCAAGTCTTCTCTGGTTGCTTCACAAGGTCTTCGTGACCCCGGACGGCAGGGTCGTGCTGCGGGTTGCAAGTCTTCTCTGGTTGCTTCCGAGTGCTAGAGATGTGGAGCCGGCAGAATAAAGCTTATGTTTCAACACGTGTATACATTGGAACATCCATGCCGCCCTTACGGAATCCACATCATGTGTTCTGATGGGTTTGAATGGATTTGCATCGTTGTTCTGATTAATTAATTCAATTACGTTCATCACGTGTTCTGATGTGTATTTGTTTGTATGGTTTTCGGCTGGGTGGTGGGTTTGTTTTTCTGTGCCTAGTTGCTTGGCTGCTGTGGCTGGCGGCGCTGTGAGGGGGTTGTGTTGGTTGTTGCTGGGCGTGGTGCTGGGATTGGTTTGAGGGCTAGGGCTGCTGTTGCCTCTGCTATGAGGAGGCTGTATGGGCGTGGGCTTGTCAACCTGCGTGGCGGGAACGTCAGCGTGAAGGTTACTCTTCCAGACGGCACTGTGTTTGTCTACATCACACCCAGTGGTGGGGCTAAGGACTCCCTGGGCTTGATGGATGTAGCTGTCATGGGTCTTGATGGGAGTGTGCTGTGGGGGAGGCCTAGCAGCGAGCACAGGCTCCACCTGGAGATCTATCGCCGCCGGGGCGACGTCTACGCTGTGGCGCACGCCCATAACCCGTTGCTCGCCACCACCACGGAGCTCGGGGTGGATCTCGACCCTGGGCTGCTGGGGGTGGAGGCCCAGTACTACCTCGGCGGCTGCCTGGGCAGGGTGCCTGCCCTCCCGCCGGGGAGCCCTGAGCTCGCCAGGGCCGCAGGGGAGGCGCTGGCGGCTGGCTGCAACGCGGCCGTAATGGAGGGCCATGGCGCGGTCGCCGTTGGCTCGGGGGGCGGTGACCCGGAGGCGGCGCTGGTTGAGGCTGTTGACCGGCTGGAGGTGCTGGAGGACCTGGCCCGGGCCGCGCTGGCCTCCACGGTGCTAAAGAGGGAGTAGAGGAGAGTCCGGGCCTGGACAGGAGGGTTGACGCGCCGTGCCCCCACTGATGAGCGGCCTCCATGTATTGTTCACCGGCTTCGTTAACCTATTGGTGCTGTTGATCAACCTGTTGATAGCGCTATGGGTCTACCAGGATTCTTCTCGCCGCTACCCGCCGGGGAGCCTCGCGCCCTTCGTCTGGGGCATCGCGGCGCTCATCGGGGGCCTGCTGGTGGTGATACTCTACCTGCTTGTGCGTCCGCCGGAGAGGCGGTGAGGAGTGTAGCCTGCACCGACCCCGCGGGGGAT
>JALUFI010000347.1 GCA_027043685.1 Pyrodictiaceae archaeon | reverse complement strand
CGCTCAGCAAGGTCAACGTGACCGGGGAGCTGAGCCTCAACGGCACTAGGTACGTGCTGGTTGACGCGCTCTGGCTGGATGGGGCGAGGTACGCTGTCTACCAAAGCGTGGTCCCCGTGGGCGGTGGTGCCCGGTGGGCGCTGTACGTTGTCGCCGAGCACGGGGGGAGGAGGCATAGCTATCTCTTGAGCCTCAACGGCACTGGCACCGTTGGCTTTGTTGTGCACCGGAGCCGGGTCTACCTGTACGTGGTCTCCATAGAGGGGCTGAAGGGCTCCTTGCTGAGCATATACGACGCCGATACCGGGAGGCTCGTGTGTAGACGGCGCCTAGGGTACCTGATCGCGTTCTCGCCTACTCGTAACTACGGTGACATAGATGGTGACGGGCGTGGCGACATAGTAATCTTTGCAAGTAATAGCCCGGAGTCACGTAGCGTGGCGCTGCTCTGGGTGGAGCTGCGCTGACTCCGTGGGCCCCGGCCTCCCCCTCAAGGCCCTTCTCTTTTTCAAGTCCCTGGCCCGGCCGCCTCCCCGCAGATGAGCTGGCGGTCTCTCCCCGCCTGCCGTGCTAGGTGCCTTATGCCCAGGTCCTCGTAGTAGCGCTGCTCCCTGGCCAGCTCCCCGCAGAGCCAGGCCACGGGGACCCCGGGCCGTGGCCGGGGCCTCCAGGGCGGGAGGATGTGGATGCCCTCGCCCAGTGGGTTCTTGGGGGCCCGCGTACGGAGCGCCTCCCTTGTGTTTATGTGGGCGTAGCTTGTGGCCGAGGCGGCTGCCTCCCCGGAGCCTATGAGGGCGAGGCTCCTTGCGAGCCGGAGGGGGTCGCTGGCCCGCAGCTCGCCCCGCAGCCCGCAGAGGCCGCGCAGGGGGCAGAGCTTCGCCGCGAGCGCCTCGCCGCGGTGGGCCTGGAGAAGGGACTCGAGGAACCCGTCCCCGTGGAGGATGGCAGCGGCCTCGGCCAGGCCCAGGGCCGCGTCGAGGGCCTCCACCACCCTGGGCTCGAGCCAGGGCGAGTCCCCGGGAACCACGACTAAGCGGTCGAGGCTGTACTCCATAGCCGCCTCCGCGGCTGCTAGGAGCGCTGCGCCGGGGCCCCCGCAGGTGCCCGGCGGGTCGTCTAGGCAGATGAGGTCGAGGCCGGTTATGCCCATGTATCTCCTGCATCTCTCCCCGTCGCGGGCCGCGACAAGTATGGGGGAGGCGCCCGCTGCCCACGCGGCCTCCACGACTCTCTCGAGGCTCGTCTTGCCGTCTACGAGGGCGATTATCTTGTCTCCGCCGAAGCGGCGGCCCTCGCCGCCCGCGAGCACCACCGCCGCGGGGTGGACGGGGACCGGCATAGCCTAGGGCGCCTCCGCAGCCGCGCCGCAGCTCTCCCAGCCCAGGAGCCCCAGCAGCCTCTCCACCTCCCTGACCGCTGCCCGCAGCCTCTCCGGCTCGACGCCGGGCACGCCGGCGGCGAGCACCAGGATGCACCGGGTCTCCGGCCGAACCATGGTCTCCACGGAGTCGCGGTGCGGGAAGAGGTGCATCACCACGCCCCGGGAGTCGACGAGGATGGGTACCCCGGGCGGGAGCTCCTCCTCGCCGCCCCCTATGGGGTGGAACCGCTCCCCTCCCCTGCTTAGCCTAAGCACCGCCGGCGGCTGGAACCTCTCCGCGTCGTAGAGCCCTATCGGCACCATGTACCGCGCCGACGCGATGTTCCCCGCGTCCACGACGGGGTTGATGCGGGGCCAGCGGCCCCGGAGCCCCCGGCGCACCAGGGCCTCGCTCGCGGGCCGGGTCTTCGTCGGGTCTATGCCTATCCTCCAGTAGAAGTCCCGGTACGCCCTCACCACGGGGTCGCTGCGGAGGCTCTCCAGGCTGTACCGCTCCCCCAGCTCCTTC
>JALUFI010000346.1 GCA_027043685.1 Pyrodictiaceae archaeon | reverse complement strand
CCATCATGGTAGACGAGGAGTACACGGCACCCCCTCCCCACTGCCTCCCCGAGTATCTCGCCACTCGCCTCAGCCAGCACCAGGCTAGGCCTCGTAGCAGCCAGCCACTCCAGCGACAGCCCAGCATCCCCGAGCAGCCCGAGCCCGTAACGGTACCGCGGCTCCGGCGCCCGGGCCGAGGCCAAGGCCTCCCCGAGGCTAGCCGCAGATGCAAGGAGGTCCGCGAGGGCCACGAGAGCCGCCAGCCCCGCGAGCCCCGAAGCAACAGCGGCTGGAGTGGCACCGGCCTCAGCCGCCTCCGCGACAGCGTAGAGGTCATCCACAAGGCCCCGCAGCTCCCCGCCCCCGAGGACATAGCCCGCGGCCTCCAACACGCTGGCCACAACCCCCTCGAGGCTCTCCCTCTCCCCGCGGCCCCACACCTTGTTATGATCATGCACTAGGCCAGCCAGGAACCCCATCACGGCAGCAGCGTGCTCATCCCCACCCAGCACCCCGGCCCAGCGGCCAAGCAGGCCAGGGCCACGACCAGCCCCAGCGACAGCCGCAGCCATCTTCGCAGCAGAGGAGGCCACGGCGAGCGCGTGCTGAGCATAGCTCTGCAGCGTACCCCTCTTCGCCTGCAACGCCCCCCTCAAACCACTCCTCGCCAGCGCAGCCGCCGCCGCGGCCACCAAGCCAGCCACGTCGGCGTCAGCCACGCCTCCAGCCGTCGCCGACACCCCTCGGGCCCCTCCAAGCAACCAGAGAGACCCCGAGGGGCAAACCTAAGTAGGTGTCCCAGATACTAGACCTTCACGGGTTCAGGGAACCATGAACACAGGGCAAGGCGGGAGGAAACTAGTAGCCGCCGCCACCATGGGATGGAGCCCCCAACTCATACTCGCCCCCCTAACCCGCCGCCTACAGGAAGCGGACCGGGTAGAACTACACCTACTCCACCTAGACCCCGCCGGAGACAAGGCCGCAGAAGCAAACATAGCACGCACACTAAACGAGATAAAAACAATGACACTCTACCTAGAGAAAGTCGAAACCCACAGCCACCGCCTCCCACGCCTAGAGCCCGGCATGCTCGCATACAGGATAGCAGAGACACTCGAACCCAGCCTCGACGACGCAGACACACTACACATCATAGCAGCCGGAGGCCCCCGGCTCCTCGCAGCAGCCGCAACCCTACTAGCAGCAGCCGCATCCGCCACAACCCCAAAGGTCAAGGGCTTCATAGTAGAAGAGGACACACGGGAAGAACACCCAATACCACCAATACCAATCCGCAGAATAATGGGCGAAACAAAGGCAGCAATAGCAACCATACTAGCCCAGGACCCAGACAAGCCAAAAACATACCAGGAAATAGCCAAGGCAACCGGAAAGGACCCAGTAACAATCAAACGCCTAACACTAGAACTAGCACGAGAAGGACTAGCACAATGCACAAAGAAAACAAGAACAACACTATGCAGACCAACACCAACACTCCTACTCATACAAGCAGCAGAAAAAATAGCACAAAAACTATAAAACAAACCAGTCAGCTCCTCCTGAGCGGACGATGACGGAGCCAGCGGAATTGGAGATGGCTCCTGTATGGAGCAGCTAGATGACTCCAAGCAGCAATATATCACTCTATAGAGTTGAATAAGGGATTTGTATGCAATCTTACTGTATGCTTCTCATCTAACTTTTCAGCTGCTCCTGTGGGGACGATGACGAGGCGGAGAGGAATTCAATACGGCGCCCGGCCCAGCCCCGCCGGGGCCGCGGCGGAGCACAATCCCAGGCATCAGGGAGACAGCAAGCCACAAATACCGCAGCCAACAGCAGGAGAAACTGCACGGTGCAGAAGCAACAACAAAGAACTACAACCGGCCGCCACATCCTAGTGA
>JALUFI010000345.1 GCA_027043685.1 Pyrodictiaceae archaeon | reverse complement strand
TGTTGGCGGCTGGGGCGGGTTCGGGGAGCGCGGCGTCCCGGGCCCCGCGGCCGCTGTGCTCGAGGCCCTGCCCCAGGTTCTCTCCGGCACGGAGAGGGTGATGGGGTTCTTCAACGCGGGCTCCACAGTCCTCGGGGTGAGCCTCGACGCTGTCCGGGCCTCGGTGGAGGCATTGCTCTCCGCCGTCGAGGAGGCCGGCGGCCCCCTGCCCGGCGCCAAGTTCCTGGTCACGGTGAACATTGGGCCCGATATACCGTTCCTGCCCGCCGCGCACCACGGCCTGGGGGAGCCGGACGCGGTAGTCAACGTGGCGATAAGCGGCCCCAAGGTGGTTGCGGAGGCGCTGCGGAGGCTCCCCAGGGGCCTCGGCGCCGAGAGGCTGGCCTACGAGCTGAAGAGGATAGGCTTCAAGGTGGCTAGGCTCGGCCAGCTCGTTGCCGAGAAGGTCTCGGAGGCCACGGGGTACCGGATGGGCAGCGTCGACCTCTCCCTCGCCCCGACCCCGGAGCCCGGTGACAGCATAGCCGCGGTGCTCGAGGCCATGGGGGTTGAGGCCGGGGCGCCGGGGAGCGTCGCCGCGCTCGCCCTCCTCGTGGACTCGCTGAAGAAGGGCGGCGCGATGGCCGTGTGCTGCGCCGGGGGCTACAGCGGCGCAATGATACCCGTCATGGAGGACTCGGGGCTAGCCGAGGCAGCCGCCAGGGGCCTCATCACCGTGTACAAGCTCCTAGCAATGACCAGTGTCTGCAGCACCGGGGTGGACATGGTGCCGGTGCCGGGCGACGAGCCCTGGTGGCGCCTCGCCGGCCTCGTGCTGGACACGCTCACCATTGGAGCAGTGCAGGGCAAGACGCTTGGCGTGCGCCTCGTCCCGGTGCCGGGGGCGAGGCCCGGGGACGTGGTGGAGCTGGGCGGGCTGCTCGGGAGAGCAGTCGTCATGGACCCGGGGCCGGGGAGCGGCAGGGCCTTCCTGGAGAGGGGCGGCTTCATCCCGGCGCCGCTCCGGAGCCTCCTGAGGGGCTAGGAGAGGTCGCCGCAGCCACACCCCATCTCCAGGACGAGGCGGTGAAGGTCCTCTAGGCCCTCACCCCTCACCGCGGAGACCCTGGGCACTTCTATCCTCTTAGAGTACTTTAGCAGGCTCCGTAGGAGCTCGCGGAGCATCTCGGCGTAGAGGGTTCTGCTCTCGCGGAGCGCCCGGGAGAGCCTCCCATAGTCCCTTGTTAGGTCGCCCGTGTACCACTCCCCGGGCAACAAGTCAGCCTTGTTTATCACCGGCGCCGCCTCCACGCCGAGCCGGAGCGACACCGTGGAGGCTACTAGGAGGAGGAAGCCGTAGTCCTCCGGCCTCTCTATGACGGAGCCGTCTATCACGAACAGGGCGTACACCGTGCCGAGGCGCTGGAGGGCCTCCACCAGGCGCCACGATATGCCGCGGAAGAGAAACACCTCCATCTGGCCAGGCGTGTCCACGATGACGTAGTCCCTGGGGCAGTTCTCATCTATCTCGGCGACAAGGTCGCCCAGCTTGCCCGAGGCCATCTCCAGCGACTTCACCAGGGCCCCGTTCGGCCCCAGGCCGTACTTCCTCGCAACCTCCCTGGCATCAACGTGGCGCCTTACGTCGAAGCAGGGCTCGTAGGGCAGCGCCTCCACCGCAGGGTCGAAGTTAGCCACGCCCGCCTCCAGGCCTCCCTCGCGGAGCCACTTGCTGTAAGCCGCTGCGAGGCTCGTCTTCCCGCTACCCGCCGGCCCGACGAGAACCATCACCGTCCTCGCCACCGCGGGGCCACCCATGGCCCCACGAGGGGCCCAGGGCCCGCAAGGGATAGGCTAACCGGGCAGCCGGCCCCCGGGGATGCAGCCACGTGCGATTAAGAGGCCCCTGGGGGT
>JALUFI010000344.1 GCA_027043685.1 Pyrodictiaceae archaeon | reverse complement strand
ATCGCCGGGTGGGCCGCTCCCTCCGCAGCGAGGAGGCCCGTGAACTCGCTGCTGCCCTGGATGGTATGAGGCTGAGTGGCGGCGGGTACGCCAGGGTGAGGGCGACTATAGGTCATCGGGCTGTTGTTATAATTGGTAGCGAGTCGAAGAGGCTGAGCGCCGCTGTGCAGAACATCGACCCTGCCTACGTCAGGAAGGGGTTGGTCTCGGAGGCCGTGCCTAACCCGAGGATGGTGCTGCCTCGCTGCGAGCCTCTGGAGGATACGCCGGAGGCCCGGGAGACCTGCCGCCTAGTGGATGAGTTCGTCGACAAGGCGATAGAGATACTCGATAACCACCCGGTCAACATTGAGAGGGCTCGGCGCGGCCTCCTGAAGGCCAACGCTATGCTGCTGCGTGATGCCGGTGACAGGGTGCCGAGGCTTCCACCCGTCTCCGAGGTCTCGGGGTTTGCGCCTGCCGCGGCGATAGCCGAGATGCCGGTGGAGATAGGGATAGCCCGCGCCGCGTCTATGAAGATATACAGCGTGAGCCCGCCGAGCGGCGACATAGCGCGTGACATGCCGGAGCGTCTTGATGCGACGCTACGCGCCCTCCGGGATGGGGCCGGCTTCGTCTACGTGCATCTCAAGGGGCCTGACGAGCCTGGCCACGACGGCGACTTCGAGAGAAAGAAGAAAGCAATAGAGCTAATAGACGAGCACTTCATACAGCCACTCCTAGGGGAGATAGACCTTGGCGAGACCGCTGTCCTCGTCACCTCAGACCACGCGACACCCTGGAGCTTGAGGAGCCACAGCGGTGACCCCGTGCCCTGGATGCTCGCCTACAAGGGCCTAGGGGAGGGCCTGCCAGGCTTCAACGAGATAGTCTGCGGCGAGAAGGCGAAGGCGAGGCTTGAGCACGGCTGGGAGCTGCTGCCCTACATACGCAGACTACTGGGCAAGGCCTAGGGTTGGCGGGTCGGATAGGAAGGCCCCGGTCACAGCCCTCCCCGAGCCTCAGGGCTCCCCTATCTTCGGGCTCCTCACCCCCACAAGCCTTCCAGGCTCGCGGGGGCGCCGGGTTTATTGGTGCAGAGTGTCTTCCCTAGTCTCTTCGCCGGTGCTGAGGTGGACCGGAGCTGAAGCCCCGCCGGAGAGGAGGGGCAGGCCTACGGGCCTGCACCGTGCGCGGCGGCGCGGGCTCTGCGTGATGAGGCATCGGGCGCTTCTGAGGCCCTCCTCAGCTGTGTTCTAGCCCGTGCTGCAGGGCTCGAGCACGATGCCTACGTGGCTGCACTTCCTGCGAACAGTTGATGCAAGCTGGTTCGCTGCTTCGACTACGTCGCCGGGGGTGCTGCACATTATCTCTACGCTTGCCGTGTAGGTTGCCTCGAGTATGCTCGGCATCGTCGCCTGCAACGTCTTCATTGCCGGCGGCCCTATTGTTATGAGGCATGTCTTTCTCGAGGCTATCTCCCAGAGCTGGTCCGTGCCCCTGGATGAGCATGTGTAGGGCTTACTGCACAGCATCTCCCTGACACTGCCCAGGCATGCGTGGAGCCCCCTTGCCTCATGGGAGAATATGCGGCCGCATACTCTGTACAAGGCTGCGTGCACCCTCGGGGAGGCGCGGTGGGCGGTGCGGGGCTATCTGGGCGCCCGTAAGTTTAAGGGGCCTTTACGCCTCTACGCGTGTGTAAGTGGCTTTGCTTTGGCTCCTGGCGCTGAGTGGCTGGAGGTGAAGCCCTACGGCCCTCCGCAGCGGCACGGGGAGCACCAGTATCCTGGAGAAGGCCAAGAACCTTGTCGGCGGCCTCACTAAGGTTAAGCAGACCACGCTGCTAGTATTCTCTATGTATGCCTCGTTCATAGCGGGCGGTGGGCTCCGCTACCCCCCCGAGTACCACCTGGTTCTCATAGC
>JALUFI010000343.1 GCA_027043685.1 Pyrodictiaceae archaeon | reverse complement strand
GCTCCACAACGTGGACCAGGAGGAGGCCCCGCCCCAGCGCCGCCGCGGCGTAGGCGGCGTAGCCCAGCACCACGGGACTGTACTCCGAGAAGTCCAGGCCGGCCACCACGGGGCCCGGGGCCCAGCCCGGAGCAGCCCCCAGCACAGCCCCCCTCTCGGTAAGCCTCTTGAACCCCTTGGCTACAAGCACCGGCACCCGGGAGACATTGGCCAGCTCCTCAGCCGTGCTCCCCAGGAGGATGCTCCTCAGCCACCCCCTCCCACGGCTAGCAACCGCTATGTAGTCAGCCCCGTGCTCCACGGCCTTCTCAGCGAGAACCGGCGCAGGCTCACCCACAACCGGGGACAACACCTCCACCGCGAACCCGCTGCCACGCAGCCTCTCAGCATACTCCTCCAGCCTCCTCCTAGCCTCCCTCACCAACTCCTCCTCGAGCCGGTCAACCGGGTACCCCGAGGCAACATGCTCAAGCTTCTCCACCGGCACCACGTGCATGAGGAGAAGCGTACTAGTACGCAGCCTGGCAAGATTAGGCAGCCACTCCACGAAGAAGTCACTCACACTGCTAAGGTCAAGCCCAACCAGCGCCGTCCTCATAGACACGCTGGACGGGGACGACACAGCCCAACCCCCAGGCAGCGCAGGCAGCCGCCCCGGGATAAGGAGGCACCGCAGCAGCGTGGAGGGGCTCGGCACCTTGCCCAGTCTTCACAGCCCCGGGGCAGGGCTCGGCGCGAGGGGGCAGCGTGGAGGTGCCTCCCCACAGCCCCTCCAAGCCGCCACAGAGAGCCAGAAGGGCAGCCCCATATAGGCCACGGAGCCATGCTGGGGGCAGGACGCGGCGACGGCCTACTAGAGGCCCAGGGCTCACATGCAAGGGGCACGGCAAATCCGAGACAAACGCTCCTCCCCCACCGCCCCCTCGGGGGACGCGGCGCCGTGGAGGCCGAGGCCCGCCTCATAGAGGCCCGGGGCAGCGGCGAGGGCCTCTACGAGGCAGTGCTCGAGCTGAGGTACGGGGGCCGCAGCTACAGGCTCAGCGTCCCCAGGCTCATAAGGAGGCCCGCCGAGGCCAGGGCGAGGCTCAGCGGCGACTACATATTGATTGACCTGGTCGGGGAGGATGGGGCCCCCGTGGCCACCTGCTGCATCCACCGCGGCCACGTGGAGAGGGGCTGCATGGAGTGCAAGAGCCTACTCCTGCCGCCACGCGGAGAGGGGAAGGGGTAGCGTTTCTCCTCCCCTGTCAGGTCTCTCGGTGAATCCCTTCTTATACCCCGGGTGTTACCTTATTAGGCTTCGGGGAGGGGCCCTGGCAGCCGCCAGGAGCACGGTCTGCCGAGGACTAGTAACCGAGACAATGGTCGGGGGCCGCCTTGTAATGGTGCCTAAGAACAGCGAGGTCCTAGAATACTACGGCGCCCTCGAGGAAGCCGAGGCCCTCCTAGCGCGTGTGAAGCTACGCGTACCCGACCCCCAGCTCCGCAGCATCCTCCACCGGCTCCAGGAGGCAGTGAGGGCAGCCACCGCGGCCCTCGCAGCCGGCAAGGCCCCCGCAGCGGTGACCGCGAGGCTCGGGGAGGTCCTCGAGGCGCTCGGCGAGCCCACGGGCTGGCTGCTCGCGGGCTGCAGCGAGGAGGAGGCGGACCTCGCCCTCGCGGCCGCGCAGGTGAGGAAGGCGGACAGGCTGCTCGCAGCCATAGCCGCCAAGGGCCTCATAGACCCGGGGGTCGCGGAGCAGATATCCGCGCTCCTAGCCACAGTGGCGAACGCCCTCTTCCGTGCCAGGGCCAGGCTATGCGGCCCCGGCGCAGGCTTCACCGACAGCACCAGGCTCCTCGACGGGGACTAGCCCCTCGCCACCAGCGTCCCCACGTCCTCCCCATGGACGGCCCTGACCACGTTTCCC
>JALUFI010000342.1 GCA_027043685.1 Pyrodictiaceae archaeon | reverse complement strand
GGGCAGGGCTGTGCTGAGCGGCGGCAGGGAGGAGGAGTACGACTACCTCCTCATAGCCGCGGGCGCCAGGCCCGCCTTCTACGGCGTAAAGGGCGCCGACACCGAGGCACTCCCCCTCTACAGCGTTGCCGACGCGGCCAGGCTCCGAGAGGAGGCCGCCAGGGCCGAGACCGTGGCGATTGTCGGCGCCGGCTTCGTCGGCGTCGAGGCCGCGGCCGAGCTGCTGGAGGCGGCGGAGAGGGAGGGGCGCAGGCAGCGCGTGGTCCTCATAGACCTCCTCCCCGAGCCCCTCGGCCTCCTGAGAAACAAGGCCGCAAGCATGCTCGTGTACAGGATACTCAGCGGGATGGGCGCCGAGTTCGTCCTCGGAGAGCCAGTGGTGGAGGTATCCCGGGGCGGCGTCACCCTGAAGAGCGGGAGGAGGGTGGAGGCCGACCTCGTCGTCTGGAGCGCCGGGTTCCAGGGCCCAGCGGTGGAGCTGCCCGAGGGCAGCGTCGGCAGGGGACGCTTCATCCTCGTAGACCGCTTCCTCCGCGTCAAGGGGCTCCGCGGCGTCTACGCCGCCGGCGACGCCGCGGCGATAACCAGGGAGGACGGCTGCATGGCCCTTAAGATGGCGAGGGAGGCGCTGCGGAGCGGCGCCGCCGCAGCCCTCAACATAGCGGCCGAGCTGAGGGGAGAGAAGCCCAGGCCATACCGCCCAGCAATGACCACCTGCGTCCCCCAGGCAGGCATCATGCTCGGCGAGAAGCACGGAGTAATGGTGCTGGGCCGGGGAGTCGCCTTCGAGTCCCGCATACCCCACCACTACCACGACCATGTGCTCGAGGAGCTAAGGAGGCTAGCAGCCTAGCTGTCCCCATAGCTTACCCCTCGGGCTTTATTACCAGCCCCTGGTTTGACTCGGGCTAACTAGGGGCTGGCCTGGTTTGACCCTAAGACTCCGCGTTGGCAGGAAGGGCTACATAATTCTGCCCAAAGCGTTGAGGGAGGCTGTCGGCATAGAGGAGGGCGACGAGGTGGAGGTAGAGGTAAGGGACGCGATAATAATCAAGCCGGCGAGGAAGCGTGTGAACGTCGAGGAGCTGCGGCGGAGGCTGGCGGCCCACGCGGAGAAGCTCCGCCGCCTAAAGGGTAGGCGGGAGCCCGCACCGGGCGAGGCGGCGGAGGCGAGCCTCGAGGAGGAGTTCCTGGATTGAGGGCGTTCCTTGACACGCCCCTCCTCGTATACCTCAACACGGTTGCCTCGACAGAGCGCCGGAGCATCTACGAGAACTACTACCTCGGGCTCCTGGAGAAGTACAAGCTCTACACGGATGTCCTGGTCCTCGACGAGCTGATATACGTGTCCAGGAAGAAGTATAGGATACCCTATACCGTCACGCTGGAGTTCATAGACTCGATAGTGCTCCCCTACGTCGAGGTAGTGGCGCTTGGCGAGAACGAGTACCGCAGAGCAGCGAAGCTGCTTGCAGCGTTCAGCATCAAACCCTCCGACGCGCTCCACATAGCCGCAGCCTTGGAGCGCGGGATAAGTCTCATAGTGAGCGAGGACACGGAGCTCGACAAGGTGCCTGGCTTGACCAGGCTCTGGCTGCCAGGGGTTACCGCGTGAGGGCACGGCGGCGGGTCAGTTAGGGGTTCTCCGCTCCTCCCCCGTTGCGCGGAGGGGTCGCTAAGGCCAATCCTCCTCATCCCCCCAGCGCGTCCGCCATGTGGAGCCTCCTCGCCGCCTCCCTTAGAAGCTCGGCCTCCTCTCTGCAGCCCTTCTCCTCCAGCTCCATCGCCGCCTCCTCGAGGCGCCTCGCGGCGGCCTGGGCGCTTGGGAGGCTCAGCCAGGGCCCCGGCAGCCGCGCGGCCTCCTCCGCCTCATCCATCACGGCCGCGAGGGGGTCCTCCAGGTCCTCGCA
>JALUFI010000341.1 GCA_027043685.1 Pyrodictiaceae archaeon | reverse complement strand
TCCTGCTGCCCTCGTCCTCGGTTATCAGTGGCTCCGGCAGTATCATCTTTATCGCCGCCGGCTCCCCGGTGTCCTCGTCGCGGGCCCTGAATACTATGCCGTCGGCGCCTATCCCTATCGTGTCCTCCACCCGGTAGCCGTAGATGCTTATCCCCTTGATGCAGGCCTCGAAGAACCTCCTCCACTCATCCGATCCGTACTCCCTGGCCAGGCGGACGAAGGCCCGGAGCCTCACGCCACACCTAGGGCCCGTGGAGCCCCCGGCCTCCCCCCGCTGCAGCGTAGCCGGGGCCGCCTGGGGCTGCGGGGGCAGCCTCGCAGGCGGAGGCGGTGGGAGCCGAGGCTCCTCGGTCATGTCTACGGGCTTCTCCGGCACCATCAGCTCCTCCACGCCGGGAAGCCCGGCCTCCACCGCGAGCGCGACACCGGCGGAGGCTAGGTAGACCACTATCCTGAGAGCAGCCAGCACCGGGCCGGGGAGGCCGCCGCCGCGGAGACCAGCCAGCCACTCCAGCGCAGCGAGGCCCAGCGGGGGCAGGCTCGCGGCCGGGTGGAGCGCGGCGTAGCCCAGGCCGAGGAGGCCGTCGAGGCCGCATACCGGGCACGTTGAAGGGGCAAGCGTGAGCGCTGAGAGCCTCCCAGCGGCAGCGGCGACCCAGGGCGGCACGGCGGGCAGCTTCGCCAGGCCCTGGAGGCCCTCGGCGAGCATCACCGGGGCAGCCATGATGGAGGCCGAGGCCCTTAGGCAGCGGCGCGCGGGGAGCCCGAGGAAACGGTAAACCGCGGCAGAGGCCGCGGCGACGCCCAAGACAAGCACCACTATCGCGCGTGGATCATAGCCCCGTGTGTAGAGCACGGCCGCCGCAGCGACAGCCACTGCCGTAGAGGGGCAGTTGACGAGGCCGTAGAGAGAGACCCCGGTGAAAGCCGCGAGCAGGGCGGCGGGCCCAGCCAGCTCTATGAAGGCCCTGCACGTGGCCCCGCAGAGGCCCTGGGAGAGGCCGCTGACGGCCTCCGCGACGGAGGCCAGGACCATGAGGAGGGAGGAGGTAAGCACAGCCCACCGCACAGCCCCGTAGAGGGGCCCACCGCCCTGCTCCATTCAGCCACCCTCGCCTAGCACCCTGGAGGCGCCGGGGACTGGGGGAACACGGTTACACCCGGGCTTAAACAGCTCCCCCGCCGCCCCCGCCGGGGTAGAACCGGGGGACGAGGACACCGCGCTCCAGGTCGAGGAGGAGAGCAGCGGCGCGGCCCCCGTGGTAGAGGCTGGAGAAAACCGTCACCACTGAGCCACGCAGCTCCTCGAGGCTCAGCTCCTCCGCCTCCTCGACCCCGCGGAGCTGGCCGCCGTCACGGGTCCAGACGTGGACACCGTCAACGACCTCGTGGGCCCTTATGATTAGGCTGAGCTGGTTCTTCTCGAGGAAGCTCCGCCAGGCCCTCCTCCCGTAGAGGTAGATGCCTGGGCCCCGGGGGCTCGGCATGAACCACTCGATTGTGCCGCGGGGGTCGTTCCAGAGGAGCTGCATGGCGACGGGGTTGCTTGGCTCCGAGGCCTCCTCCCTGCCCTTTATCCTGCCAAGCTCCTCCTCTATCTCGTCCAGGGTCACCGGGTCCTCGGGGCCGCTCCTGCAGACCCTGCAGGGCACCCCGCCGTGGACCAGGAAGACGCCGCCGACGAGCACTATGTAGGGGAGCCTCTTGTAGACCTCCTCGACGAGGCGGAGGTACTCCCCGCCCCTCTTCGCCTCAGCCTCCTCCATGAAGCCATAGTAGTAGTTCATCTCCAGGCTCTCGTGGTTGCCGCGGAGCAGCACTACGTCGCCGCCTAGGAAGGCCTCGAGGAGCAGCTCCAGGTTCTCCACGCCCCCAGGGCCACGGTCAACGTAGTCGCCGAGGAAAACCGTCTTCTCGGCACCCTC
>JALUFI010000340.1 GCA_027043685.1 Pyrodictiaceae archaeon | reverse complement strand
GCGGTCACCGCCTATGGTGGGAGGGCGGCGGTGGTGCTCTGGCTGAGGAGCAGGCTGCCGCGCGGCGCAGCGGAGGGGCTGAGGAAGGATGACCCGAGGGTTGAGGCGGTGTACCGGGAGGTGGTGAGGCTCTTCGAGGAGACCGGGCGCCACACGCCGCTGAGCGACGAGGAGATGACGGAGATAGCGTCTAGGTACTTCCCTGAGCTACGCAGCGAGGGTACGTATACCGCACCAGGCATGTAGGGCTCTCTTTATGTTGGGTGCGGGGTCCGCGCCCCGCCTAGCCCGGGAGGGACTGGACGCGCCACGCGTGGAGCGGGTGTGGTAGCACCGTGCAAGACCTCACCCTTACCGAGAAGCTGTTCCGGGGCAAGCTCGGCCGCGTGCCCGGGGCCGGCGAGATAGTCGTCGTCCCCCTGGACCTCGTATACGCCCACGACGGCACCTTCGGGCTAGCGGTCGAGGTGATGAGGCAGACGCCGCTGCTCGACAAGGTGTTCGACGGCGGCAAGGTAGCCTTGTTCATAGACCACGCGGCGCCCCCGCCGACGGTGGCCGCGGCCCTAGTCCACCAGGCGATGAGGAGGTTCGCCAGAGAGAAGGGCGTCCGGCTCTACGACGTCGGCACCGGTATAAGCCACCAGGTGGTCGCCGACGAGGCCCTTGTGAGGCCCGGCTACTTCGTGGTCGGCGCCGACAGCCACACCGTGACGGGCGGCGCCTTCGCAGCCTTCGCCACCGGCGTGGGGAGCACCGACGCAGCGGTCGCGATGGCTACGGGGAAGCTCTGGTTCCGCGTCCCGGAGCAGGTCAGGCTCCTCCTCCAGGGAGAGCCCGCCCCAGCCATAATGGGCAAAGACATAGTGCTCACCATTATCGGCATGGTTGGCTCCGACGGAATGATATACAAGGCGGTCGAGTTCCAGGGAAGCGGGCTACGCTGGATAAGCATGGACTCAAGGATGACTGTAAGCAACATGGCTGTAGAGATGGGTGCAAAGGTCGGCCTCTTCCCAAGCGACGAGGTCGCCAGGGCCTGGTTCAAGACGGTCCACGGCCTGGAGGTGCCCAGGCTGGAGCCCGACCCCGGCGCGGAGTACAGCGACGAGCTTGAACTAGAGCTGGGTAAGCTGGAGCCCGTGGTAGCGGCTCCACCCAACGTGGACAACGTGAAGCCGGTCACAGAGGTGGAGGGTGTAGAGGTCAACCAGGTATTCATAGGGAGCTGCACCAACGGCCGCTACGAGGACTTCGTGGCAGCGGCGAGGATACTCAAGGGCCGCCGCGTGGCCCCGGGCGTGCGCTGCGTAGCTATACCAGCGTCGCGGAAGGTCTACCTCCGCCTACTCCGCCACGGGGTGATAGACATCCTAGCCGAGGCAGGGTGCTTCGTCGCCTACGGCACCTGCGGGCCATGCATAGGCGCCCACCTGGGCCTCCTCGGCGAGGGCGAGGTAGCGGTCTCGACGAGCAACAGGAACTTCACAGGCAGGATGGGCCACAAGACCTCCAAGATATACCTCGCCAGCCCCGCCACGGCAGCCGCCACAGCGGTCACGGGGAGAATAACCGACCCCAGGGAGCTGCTCCCCAGCGACGCCAGGCTCATGGTCGTAGACCCGACCTACAGCTACACCCCCTAGCCACGCTTCTTCCCAAGGAGCCGACGCGTCTCGCGTGAAAGCCCCGGTAGGCGTGGATGGAGGTGAGCCACGGCTTGGCCTGGATTGTCCGCGGCAGGGCGTGGGTGCTGGGCGACAACATTAGCACGGACCACATAATAAGCGGGAAGTACAAGTTCGCCAAGATAAACAGGCTCGAGGACATGCTCCCCTATGTCTTCGAGGAAGTCATACCCGGGTTCCACGAGAAGGTACGGCCCGGCGACGTGATTGTGGCTGGGAGGGGCTTCGGGTACGGGA
>JALUFI010000339.1 GCA_027043685.1 Pyrodictiaceae archaeon | reverse complement strand
TCCTCCGCCACGCGGCCCAGGAGGCTGCTCCAGGGCTCCAGGCCGGGGTCGAGGAGGACGAGGCCAAGGCCCTCCGTGTGCTTCATCGCCTCGAGGAGGTTGTGCCCCGCCTCAGCCAGGTAGGCAGGCGTCACCAGGGTCTTCGCGTTCTCCGCTGCCTCAGAGGATAGCCTCACCGCCGCCGGCCACGTGGGCTCAGCTGTCAACGCGGCCACTGGGCCCCGGTGGGTTGAGAGCAGCTCCGCCAACGGGGCCGCCTCCTTCTCCACCGCCTCCCGGTCCTCGAGCAGCCTGAGGCTCGCCTCGACGCTGCCCCTGGAGACGGTTAGCAGTCCATTGGACTGGAGGAGGCCGAGGAGGCTGTAGAAGAGCTGTGGCCACCCCGCCCGAGGCGCAGGCGCCTCCTCGACGACGACGAGCGGCACGCCCCACTCCCTGGCCAGCTCGGCGAGCCTGCCCCCATGCGTCACCGCCGCGAGGCCCGCTGCCCTCTCCCTGGCGAGGGCGGCGCAGTTAATGGTCTCCCTCGTGTTCCCCGAGAAGCTGACCGCGACGACCAACGTGTCCTCGCCGACCCACCTCGGGGGCTCCGGGCCCTTCACCACGGCTACTGGGGCGCCGCCCTCCCAGGCGGCGAGCGCCGCGACATAGTCCCCGGAGACCCCGCTGCCACCCATGCCGCAGACCACGACCTTCCGCGCGGCCGCCGCGTGGCCAGGCAGCTGCACCGAGTAGCCGCCGAGGTAGGCGCGGCGCGCAGGCCCCGCCCAGGAGAGGTAGTACTCGAGAAACGGGTTCCTCTTCCCCCCGCTCTGCTCTCCTCCACTGGTCACGGCTCGCCACGCCCCGGGGAATTCCCGGAAAGGAGGCGAGGCGGAGGACTATACGCTATCCCGCGCGGCTCCTCGCGGCGGTGGAGGCTTAGACGCGGAAGCCTAGCTCGCGGAGCTTGTTGGTGACGAAGCCCCGGTCCTCCTCGGGGAGGAGCTCGATGTCCCTCTTGATTATCCTCTCGTCGACCTTGAGCCTGCCCTCGTCTATGTACTCCTTGATTATCCTCAGGTCCTCTATGTCGGCCTCCCTGGCGGCCTTGGCCTTGAGTACTATGTAGTCCTCGGGTCTTATCATGCGTGCCTCCACGCGGCCTATCCTCTTCTTCGGGGCCTGCTCGATTATCTCGGGCGGGATGTAGTAGTCCATTATGTTCTCGTAGAACTCGACTATCACCTCCTCGCCGCCGGGCAGCTTCGCGACGAGCTTCGGGGTGCCTAGCGCGGTGTAGCTCATCTCCCAGCCCTCCTTCTCGGCTATCCCCCTGTAGAAGTCCTCCTCGACCAGCGGGCTGGGCTCCACGACGAAGACGTCGACGTCGTCCTCGAACTCCCTGCGGCGCAGAGCCAGCTCGATAACAGTGCTACCGACGACGACTCCCCTGACGCCGTGCTCCTGTATCTTCCCGAGGAGCCAGGCTAGGTCGTTGAGGCTGTAGCCCAAGGCTTGACCACTCTCCCCTACGGGCCCGAGGACTGTCTCCCGGGGGCGGGGCCCTAGGGGCTTGCTGGGTAATATTGGGGCTCCCCAGCCGCTGGGCTAGAAGGCTATAATAGCGCTGAACTCTGGCCGGGCCGGGGTGGATGAATGACTGCTTAGGGGCGGGGCTGCAGTTATGCCGGAGCCGCTGATAATCCCGCTTGATGCTGATAGTGTCCGTAAGCTGCTCGGCAACGTGGCCGCCCTTGTCCGGGGCGCGCCAGGGGTTGAGGAGGCTGGCGACGACTACATCGTTGTCTCGGTGCCGAGGCTGTTCGGCTTCGGGCATCGCCGTGTGAAGCTCAGCCTCCGGGTCTACGAGGCCCGTGAGGCTGTGCTGATAATCATGAGGAGCGGCGTCGACAGCATAGTGATAGCGGTCGATATTGTTGACACGGGTGAGGGCACCCATATAGTTGTCAGCGGCGGCGGCAGCGGCAGGGTAGCGAAGCTAGTCGACCCGATGGTCGACACGGTTATGAAGAACATCCGGGAGAGGATAAGCGCTGCGCACCCCAGGGTAGAGCTAGTGGAGTCGGATAACAAGCTTGCCGCGCTAGAGGAGCCCCTGCCGCCGAGGACCACGCTTGTCTACTACGACAGCTTTACCCCGATAAGGGATGTGCCGACCGAGGCGGGGCTCCGTCTCCTCGCCGTCATGGGTATAGATGACTACCTCGCCGAGATAACCGACTACCGGGGCACATACCTGGCGAGGATAGTGCTTAGGGGCAACAGGCTCACCGGTGCCTACGCCGAGATAGGCGGCAAGAAGGTGAGGGGCGGCGACGCGCTGGAGCTGGCCAGGAGGCCGCCGGGGCACCGTGTAAGGGTGAAGGCGTGGAGCCTCACGGGTAGCAGCGAGATACTCCTCTACGAGCCCGAGCAGATAGCGGGCGGCGAGGGACACGCCGTGTACTGGATAGGTGGGAGCGCGAAGCTAGAGCACGGCGGCCTGGCACCCAACTCCTACATAGTGCTCGACAACTACGAGGCCGCGATAATAGACCCGGCGGGCGGCGAGAGGATGACCAACACTGCGCGCGGCGTGGTCGGGGACCTCGAGCAGGTACGCTACATAGTCGCGACGAGCGCGGAGGCGGACGTGGATGAGGGGCTCCGCAGCCTCGCGTCCCTCGCCGTCCGGGCCTCCTTCGTCCTCCCGAGCTACTGGGGCGCCCAGCTCGCATCCGTGAACTGGGACCTGGCCTCCCGTGTCCAACTCCTCCCCGAGAGGGAGGGGAGCCTCCGCATAGGCCGCACTGATCTCCGCGTCATACCCTCCCGTGCGCGCGGAGCCCCCGTCGCCAGCATCTATGACCCCGCGACGAAGACCCTGATAACCGGCCCCGTGCTTGGCGCAGTCACCCCTCCGGGCATGTGGAGCATAAGGGCCGACGACCTCGACGACTACGCGGACGCAGTCATAGGTTACGTGAGGCACACGGTGTGCCGCAACGAGTTCCGCGAGTGGCTGAAGAAGGTGAAGAAGCTAGACATAGAGATACTCGCGCCCAGGTACGGCCCCGTGCTCGAGGGCAGGAGGAACGTGGAGAAGCTCCTCCAGAGGCTAGAGAAGGAGATCTAGGCCGAGCGGAGGGGGTGATGCAGAGCCATGAGCCAGGCGACCAGGCTCGACTACCGGGGCCTCGGCCCCTTCCTCCCCTACGGGAACATTGAGCGCATACTCCGCGACGCAGGCTCCATAGAGCTCAGTCTCGACCCGGACGCGGCGCCGCTGATAGAGAAGTGGGCCTCCAAGAGGGGGTACCACGCCTACCGCCGCGGCGAGGGGGTTGTCCTCCTCTCCCTAATCCCGGTGGAGGCCGCCGAGAAGGCCTCCGCGGCCGCCAGGGCTGCTTCCGCGGCCGCGCCGCAGGCCCCGGAGAAGATAGAGATAGTGATTGACGAGAAGGCCTGGAGGACTGACCTCGCTGAGAGGATAGCCAACGTCACCTACATTATAAGCGCGGTGTTGAAGGCCCCGATGCTGTACCGTGGCCCGCCGAGGAGCCCGGCGTACCGCGCCCTGCTTGCATCGAAGAAGCCTCTGCTCATGAGGATTAGCTTGAACGCCACCGACTACTTCGTGCTCATGATAGGTAACCGTGTCGTGGCGGCTGCGCAGCTGGGTGCCCCGTTGACGCCGCAGCAGGCGAAGAGCATAATCGAGCAGCTGGAGTCCAGTGACGCGTTGATAACGATATACGATGCGTCGAGCCTGGAGGTTGGCAGGGAGGCCGCGAAGGCCTCTGGCGGCTAGGAGGCGTAGTAGGCTGCGACCACTATTGTTGCGTCGTCCTCGTACCCACCTGTTTTCTCCCTCACCATTTCTAGGAGCTTTGCGGCCGGGTCCTCGCCTAGCCTCGTGAGGGTCGGCGTCTCCTGGAGCAGCGTGGTGAGGGCCTCTGCGAGCGCCGCTGCGTCGACCCCATCGCTGCTCATCACGTAGACCATGCCGGGGACCATGCTGAGCTCGAAGAAGAGGGGTCTGCCGGCGGCACCCCTGCCTATCTCGACGAAGCGGGCGAGCCTACTGCCCTCGAAGAGCTGGGGGATGGCGCCCCAGAGGAGCCAGGTCTCCTCGCGGAGCGGGCTCGCGCCTAGTATGTAGCCGTCGCCGCCTATCACGAAGGCGAGGCTGTCGGGGCCGAGGAGGGCTGCGAGCAGGGTGCTGCTGGGCGGGGACTCTCTCTCCACGTGGAAGCCTGGGGGCGGGGTCAGCCTCCTCTCGAGGAGGTCCTCTAGGCCCAGGGGCCTTGTGCAGGGCTTGCCGTCGCGGCTGCACTCCTGGTAGTAGGTCTTCTTCACCGCCTCCAGTACGTCGGCGTCCGCGGCGATGGAGTCGGCTGCGACGCTGGAGACGTAGTCGAAGCAGCGGCGCAGCGCGGGCAGCAGCCCGGGCCCGGGGCCCCTCGGGGCCATGCGGCAGGCGTGGGTGAAGCCGTGGGCGGCTAGGAAGGAGGCGCCGCCGCCCGAGGAGGCGGAGACGCCGTCAGCCACCGCCACTGCTCCCCAGCGGCCGTCGCTGCTGAGCCATGTGCTGAAGTCGTCCTCTCCATGCACAGTGTTGAGCGTGGCGCCCCATACGTGCCAGGGCATCTCCTCTCCACCCGTCCACAGGGGGCACTCATTATCGTGGATGGGGCGGTTTTGCCGGGCCCCGGCGCCCCGGTCGCCGCGCTTAGCTAATAACTCTCCCGGGCCGGGTGGGGTGCGAAGCGGTGCACGGTTAGCTATGGAGAAGCTGACGAGGAGCGCGGTGCTTGATGTAAGGGCGCCGTGCGAGAAGGTGCTGGAGTACCTAATGGAGAGGGGGCCGGCCGACATAGTGGGTGGCGCTGCGAGGGTCACGGGGAGGGCTGAGAAGAAGGGCCGCCTAGTCCTCAGCTTCGCCTCCGCGAAGAGGAGGAAGGACTACCGGGTAGAGGTGGAGGTCAAGAGGGAGGGGGACCGGCTAGAGTACATCCTCCGAGGCGACATGAAGGGAGTCGTCCGCGTCGCCGGGCTCCCCAGGGGAGGCAGCTGCAGGGTCTACGTGGAGGCCGAGGCCGGGGGCCCCCTGCTAGAGGAGTACGGGGTCGAGGCCCTCAGCAGGGTAGTGAACCGCGTAGTCGTGAACATCGTGAGCAAGTTTCCCGCGATCCTCCAGCCCAGGCTCCCCGGCGGCAGGCTCGGCGACGCGTTCGTGGAGCTACTCAACCTCCTTAACCTGGCCCTCGGGGGCCAGGTTGCAATCACCCGGGGCGGGAGGCTACGAAGCATAGCCATAAACATAGACACTGGGGAGGTCGTGAGCGTGGATGGCATAGAGATGGGCGAGGCCAGGAAGATAGCCGATAGGCTCGGCAAGGCACTGAAGCCCCTCGTGGATGCCCTTGACGTGCTTGGGGCGGGGCAGGCGGACAGGGTAGTGGTCTCCGCGGGCCGCATGGTCCTCGTCGCGAGCCACGTGGCCGGGCTCTCCGTTGTAACGATACTCGAGAAGGAGGAGGCAGGGGAGGGCTGAGGGGGTCTTGGCGCTTCCCTCAACCATTATGGGGGTGCTGAAGAAGCGCCCCCTGAGCTTCACGGTGCTCACCCTATTCGTGCTCGACCGCTCGCTCAGCATGAGCGAGCCGAAGACCTATGATCACCGCTGGAAGTGGGAGCACCTTGTGGAGCTCGTAGAGAAGCTGCTGAACAGGTTCGCGAGGAGCAAGATGGCGCCCGCGTTCCGCGTCGGCTTCATCTGGTTCAGCGACGACGTCCAGGTGGTCCGGAAGGGCGGGAAGAGCTACTTCCCTGTGACCCCGGGGAACCCGGCGCTGCAGGCGTTCAGGGAGAGCCTGGAGGCCAACCGTCCCTACGGAATGACGGCTATGGCTGACGCGCTGGAGGCCGCCGAGAAGGTTGTCCGGGAGTATATAGCTGACAGGAGCATACCGAACGAGAAGTACGTGACTATATTCCTCTTCACGGATGGCAAGGAGACTAAGAGGAGCCCAGACGACGTGGCCCGGGTGGCGGAGAGGCTGAACACCGAGACCCTGGAGGAGCTGCGGAAGCTGAACCCCCGGAACCGGTTGAGCATAGCAACCATAGCGATGGGGTTGGATGCTGACCGGGAGACGCTGCGCGACATAGCGAGCTACCTACGGGAGGCCCAGAGGAAGGTGCTGGAGGAGAGGGGCCTCATAGACATCGTTGACCCGCCTTACCACGAGAAGATGTTCATAGAGGCGCCAAGGGACGACAAGATAACCAAGGAGTGGGAGGAGGCTGTGCGCCGCTTCGTCGAGAGGCTCAGCGAGACAGCCGCGATATAGCCCATGGGGGTGCACCGGTCTTGCCCGAGGTCGGGATAGTTTTCCACGACGGCCGCGTGGCCTCCACGGATACCGAGTCCTGGAGCCTCATAGACAGCGGTGGAGAGGCCGACGTCTACCTCCTAAGGCTCCACGGCCGCGAGTACATAGCCAAGGTGTTCACCGAGAAGCAGACAATGCTCGCTAAGCCCATTGAGAGGACCGCTGAGATACTGCGGAGGCTCACCAGGCTACGCCACCGCTGCGGCGCCGCGCTGCCCAGGAGCCTCGTGGTCCGCGGGCTCCCCGTGGGCTTCGCCGCCATGGGCGACAGGGCCGCACTAATCTTCAACTCGGTTGAGGGCTTCGAGACGATAGCAGACATACTCGTCGACGAGGAGAAGGTAAGGAGGTACCTCATAGAGATAAGCGACGCGGAGAGGAGCGAGTACGCGCTAGACGTGCTCAAGAGCCTCGCCTGCCTCGAGTACGCTGACATTATCCACGTCGACGTGACCACCGCTAACGCCGCGGTGGGCGTGTACGAGGGGAGGCGCTGGGTCTACCTCTTCGACATAGAGGCGGCGGCGGTCATGGATCATCCCGACTACCCTCTCGTCGTGATACCCGCCAGGGATGTGAACTACATGCCCGTCGAGGTTCTCGAGGAGCTGGGAGTCCCTATACGTGCGCCCGACGTCTCGGAGCTGCCCCTGCCGCTTATCCCCACGAGGCTTAGCCCAGAGCTGCTGGCCTGGGTTACGTGGACCCCGAGCTGGTATGGTCTCCAGCTCGTCGGCTACGTGTATCTCGGCATCAGCTTGTTCCAGGGCCTCCCCGCGATGACCGCGGAGCACTGGGGGAGGGTGATTGA
>JALUFI010000338.1 GCA_027043685.1 Pyrodictiaceae archaeon | reverse complement strand
GGTGCCAGGCGATGCTGCTCGAGGAGATACCCCAGGGCTACCTGATAATGACTAGCGGGAACAGGAGTGGCTACCCCATGTGCACTGATCTAGAATGCGTGCTCACGGAGCTGAAGGGGATAGCGGACTACGTGGTGGAGCATGAGAGGGAGATAGTCCACAGGGTCGACGACAGCGTGCTCCGCTTCACGGACGGCGAGCTCGTGTTCCTCAGGAGGGCGAGGGGCTACGCCCCCACATGGCTGAGAGCCCCCATGGTGCTGCCGGAGGCGGTCGCGGTTGGGGCGGAGCTCCAGAACACCGGGGCAGTCTCATTCGAGGACAAGGTGGTCCCGACCCAGTACATAGGCGACATGGATGAGCCGGGGCAGCTTGAGAGCCTCGAGCACGAGCTACGATGGTTCATCGGCGTGTACTCGCTGAGGCCCAGGCTAGTCGCGCTCGACATGCACCCCCTCTACCATAACCGTGGCCTCGCGGCGAGGCTCGCGGAGGAGTATGGAGCGGAGCTGGTGGAGGTGCAGCACCACCACGCCCACGCGGCCGCCGCGATGCTGGAGCACGGCGTCCCCCTCGGCGAACGCCGCGTAGCCATAACGATCGACGGCACAGGGTACGGCGTCGACGGCACCATATGGGGCGGCGAGGTCCTCGTCGCCGGGTACGAGGGGTTCACCAGGGAGGCGAGCATCTCGCCCTACCCGCTCCCCGGCGGGGACCGGGCGGCCGAGTACCCCGCCAGGGCCCTCATCGGGGTACTCGCCGCCGCCGGCCTCAGCGACGAGGAGGTGCTAGCCGTCCTCGGGAAGAGGGGCCTCCTGGAGAAACGCTTCCTCCCCTACGGGGAGAGGGAGGCACGCATCGCCCTCGCCCAGGCCAGGAGCCCGAGGACTGTCAAGACCAGCAGCACCGGCAGGGTCCTAGACGCAGCTGCGGTGCTCCTCCGGGTCGCCTGGAGCAGGGGCTACGAGGGCGAGCCCGCTATGAGGCTCGAGGCCGCCGCCAGGGGCGGCAGGGACCTGGGCTACACTCCCCCACTCCGCAGCCTCGACGGGAGGCTCGTGGTGGACGCGGGGAGCCTCATCCTCTGGGCCCTTGAGGCTCTCGACGAGGGAGCCAGGCTCGAGGACGTCGCCGCAACCGTCCAGCTCGGCCTCGGCAGGGCCCTCGGCGAGGCAGCCGCGGAGGCGCTCCGGGGCAGGAGGCTGCCCGCCAGGGTCTACGCCTCCGGCGGCGCGGCGGTCAACACGCTCCTCGTCAGGGGGATGAGGCAGGCGCTGAAGCGGCACGACGCGGAGCTCCTGCTCCCGAGAAGGCTCCCCCCGGGCGACGGCGGGGTCTCTACCGGGCAGCTAGCCGTGGCCGCGGCGCGGCTCGGCCTAGCGGAGCCGAAGACGAGGCGCTAGAGCGGCAGCAACAGCATGAGGAGGAACAGCAGGATGACCGCCAGCAGTACAGCGGGCACCGGGAGACCAGTGGCCGCGGCGCCTGCCCCTCCGCCGCCCCTGGGCCCCTGGGCTGCGGCGGTGAGGAGCTTCGCCGCCTCCAGCACCCTGCCGTGCGCTATCAGCTCCCTGGCCTCAGCCTGCAGCCCTGGAGGGGCGTCGGGGAGCCTCGCCAGGGCGTGGAGGAGGGCCAGGTTGTAGGTGTCGTAGTACTGTAGCAGCCCCCTCCCCAGCAGCCCCGTCATGTTGTCGCAGTAGCTCATCACAGTGTAGGAGAAGTCCATGAGCCACCTGGCCTCCCTGCCCCGCTGGAAGGGGTGCCCAAGGCCCAGCCCGTGCCCGACCTCGTGGGCCACCACCCTCTCCAGCCCCGCCCTAACGCTCCGGTTCCAGAACCCCGGGTACGTAGCCACAGCAACATAGCCCAGGTCTATCCCGGTGAAGTTAACGGGCCCATAGCCGGGGAACACGGCCTGCATATAA
>JALUFI010000337.1 GCA_027043685.1 Pyrodictiaceae archaeon | reverse complement strand
GCCGGAGCCCGCTCACGGGGCTCCTCCGGGTCGACTCCTGGGTGCCCCCGGTGGTTGTCCGCGGCAGGGTCCTCGAGGCGAGTGAGGACGCCGTCGTGGGGCTGAGGAGGCGGGGTGTTGAGGAGTGGAGGAGGCTGGGCCCGGGCACGGTGCCTCTCGAGGGCTATGAGGAGGCTGCGCTGCTATGCCGTGACTGCTGGCTCCGCCTCCCCGCCCCCGAGGCCTAGGCCTGGGGGACGCGGCGTGGCCCTGCTCACCCCGTTCTCGTTCACGACCTCTATCACGTGGTCAGCCGCCTCCTCCAGCTCGTGGTCGTGCGTCACTATTATCATCTGCTGGAGCCTCGTGGCCTCGAGGCCGTAGCGTATGATGTTTATCAGCTCCCTCTTCCTCTCCTCGTCAAGGTGCACAGTTGGCTCATCCATTATCAGTACGCCGAGCCTGCCGCCAAGCGCCCTCGCCACCGCCAGCCGGTAGGCAATGGCAAGCGCTACCCTCTCGCCGCCGCTAAGCATCGTCACTGTCTTCTCGCCGTCCCTCGAGACCACTATGGGCTCGTAGTCGTCGCCGAGCCTGACGTCCACGAAGTCCAGGTTGAAGCGGTAAAGCATGTCGCGGAGATGATACTCTATGGTGCTCCGCGCCTTCGCCTGCACCGCCCTCGGCAACGCGTCCGCGAAGAGCCTGCGCAGCTTCTCCGCGGCGTCGATTGCGCGGCCCAGGGCCTCGTACTGGCTCCTCAGCTCCCTTACCCTCTCCTGGAGCACGGGAAGCTGCTCCAGCTCCTTCTCAACGTGCTCCAACTTGCCGCGGAGCGCCGCGGCCTCGCTTGCCAGCGTGTCTCTCTCCCTGCGGGCCTTCTCCAGCTCGGCCGTCAGCTCCTCAACCTGGTCCCGGAGCGCTGGGAGCGCCTCTGCCATGGGGCGGAGCTTCTCGGCCTCCCTCTGCAGGGCCTCCAGCTCCTCGCGGAGGGCCTCGACGCTCTCCCGGAGCACTGGCTCCCTTGAGGCCAGGGCGCGGAGGGCCTCCGCCTCCTCGCGGAGCCTCTTCAGCTCCTCTAGGCGCTTCGCCGCCTCCTCGGGGGACTCGATGCCGGCTGAGCGGAGAAGCCCAAGGGCCTCCTCCTCACGGCTGCCCGCCTCCCTCCGCTTCTCCTCGGCCTCCCTGCGGAGCCTCTCGGCGACCGCGAGCCTCCGCTCTAGCTCCTCGAGCCTGCGCACCAGGGGCTCCAGCTCCTGGAGCCTCTTCCTCGTCTCCTCGTACTCCTTGTAGGACATGTATGCCTGAAGGTACATCTGTTTCAGCTCATCCCTCTTCTCCTCGAGCCTAGCCCTCTCCTCGTCGAGGAGCTTGACGCGCTCCACTAGGCCCCTCAGCTCCTCGATGAGCTTCTGTATCGCCTTCTTCCTTTCATTCAGCTCCCTCACCTCGCGCTCCAGCATGGCGAGCCTCTTCTCGACCTCGGCCAGGTCCTGCTCAACCCTCCTCTTCTCCTGCCTCAGCTCCGCGATCAGCCTAGTCCGGTGCTCCTCGGTTAGGGGGCGGCGGCAGAGGGGGCAGACGCCGTGGGCGCTGGCCAGCTTGTCGAGGTTGTCGCCCAGCTCCCTCCTCTTCCCCTCCAGCTCGCCGCGCTTCTCGCGGAGCTTCTCAATCCTCGCCCTCGCCTTGTCTATCTGGCGCTCGAGGACCTCTAGGAGCGCCTGGAGCCTCTCAATCGCCTTGGAGGGCTCCACCTCTAGGCCGGTAGTGATTGTTTCGTTCATCCTGGTCTTTATCCTCTTTGCTAGGCGCTCCCGCTCCTGGATAATCCTCTTCAGGTCGGACTCCAGGGCGTCGAGGCTCGTCTTCAGCCTCCTGTACTCGTTCGCGGCGTCCTCTAGGCGTTCCCGCTCCTCCCGCAGCCTATCGTACTCCTCCCTCGCCCTCCTC
>JALUFI010000336.1 GCA_027043685.1 Pyrodictiaceae archaeon | reverse complement strand
CTTAGTCACGTGGTCCATCCACTCCACGCGGTACAGCTTCGTCCTAGCATAGCCCACCCTGGCGCAGTCAGGGCAGCCCATGGGGATGCTCCGGGTCTCGAGCACCACCACCCAGTCCCTGGGCTCCAGGCCCCAGGCCCTCAGGTCGCCCAGGTTCACCGGGTGGCTGGACACGTCCTCGCCCGCCGGCCCAGCCACCCATGCCTCGTCGAGCTCCACTAGGAGCGCCCCCATGCGCTTCATGCCTATCCTCGCGTAGAGCCTCCTGGGCAGCGGCGAGGAAGCGACAACGAAGGCTTCTAGCTCGCTCCCCGGCCCGAGGCCGACGAGGTGTACCGTGCGCGGGAACCCGGTCTTCAGCCTCCCGCGGAACTCTGCGTAGCCGTGGCCCTTGGCCGCCATGAAGAACTTCCTGGCGACCACTCGGCGCGGCGCCGCCGGGTAGGCGTAGACCAGCCCCTCACTGAGGTCACCGGCCACGAGCCCCTCCAACACCTTCTCGACCAAAGGGTAGCGCAGCGGAGCAGAGCCCCTGCCCCCGAGCACCGCGTAGTGCCTGGAGGGCGTCACCGCGTAGCTCTCGGCGGGGAGCCCGCTGAGCGCGTATATCAGGGGATAGTTGTGGATGTAAGGCGCGGTCTCCTCCACCGTGCCGCCTATGCCGCCGGCGGGGTAGACGCGGCTACTGAAGAACACGATGCCGTGGACGCGGAGCCATGCATGGTAGAGGCGCAGCGTCGGCAAAAACCCGTCACCTCCCCTCTAGGCGCTGCTCGTCCCTGGAGGCGCTAGCGCTGCTGGCTCTTGGTGACGAAGAGCTCTAGGCCCTTCTTGAACGCCAGTGCATCCATCCAGGCCTCTGCCAGCACCTCGTCAACCGTGTCGCTGCTGAGCCTCCTCAGCTCGTCCGCGAGCCCCCTCCTCTCCACCACTAGGTCGCCCTCAGCCGCCACGCTCCCCACGTAGCCCCGGAGGCCCTCAACCGCCTCCTCGAGGCCGAGCCTCTTGCCGCCGCCCAGCAGCCTCGAGGCCGCCTCGTAGCTCGTGCCCCTCTCGAACCTAGAGAACACCAGGAACGGTATATGGGTCTTCACGGTGCCGAAGTGAGTAACCCTCGCGCCTATCCTCTCAACGTGGGCGACCGCCAGGAGCACAGCCAGCAGCTCGGCGGGCGACGGGTCCCTAACCACTATCTTGCCTACGAACACCGTGCCGGGCTCTATGAGGCTCAGCCTGTACAGCGCACCGGTCTCCCCCGTCTCGTAGAACGTGGTCTTAGTCACGTCGTCGACGGCGTTGAACGTCCTCTGGACCACGCACTGAGTGCTCGGGCAGAGCCCATAGAACACATCGCCCTCCACGCGGGACTTGACGTTGTAGCCGCCGCCCTGATCCATGCCGGCGTAGCCGTATATCATGCAGCCTGGGCAGAACCCGCAGTAGGGCACGATTGTCTCCTCCTGCTTCCTCTTCTGCACCGGTGCCAGGTAGCAGCGCCACGCCCCGGACCTCAGCTTCCCCGCAGCCTCACTGAAGCCCATCTTCTCGGCCAGCTTGGCTACCTCTTCCACGAGGTCGCCGCGCCTCCTGTCGTAGAAGTCGTAGAGTAGGCGGAGGAGCGCCCTCCTCTCAGCCGCCTGCACCTTGGTGTTCAGTATCCCGGGCACGTTGAACCCAGCTACCTGGAACTCGGTGAAGTCCTCGCCGCCCTCATGCCTGACCACGAGCTCGTTCTGCGCCTCTATCAATACGTAGAGGTTCGCCGTCCTCGGCCTCGGCAGCGCAAGCAGCCTCAGCTCCCTCTCCTTGCCGGGGTCCCTGGGCTTCGGGACCAGGTAGGGCTCGAGCTCCTCCGGCTTCTTTCCAAGCAGGCCCGAGAGCACGTCCAGAGCCGATCCAGGCACGGGGCCCACCTCCTCCAACATCTGATCCAA
>JALUFI010000335.1 GCA_027043685.1 Pyrodictiaceae archaeon | reverse complement strand
GCCTCACCGCCACCACCCATGCCGCCCAGCAGCCAGTCCTCCAGCTCAACGCCATCCGGCAACCCGAGGCTACGGGCCACCATGCGGCGCAGCTCCCGCAGCCCCGGCTGCGGGGGCGGAGTCAAGTCGTAGAGGCTCATAAGCCTCCTCGTCTCCGGCGTCAACGGCACCCCGGCAGCCTCCTCAACGGTGTGGACAATCTCCTCACGCACCTCGTCCACAGCCCTCTTGGTCTCGCCGAGTATCCTTGCAAGCTCCGCGAGAGCCTCCCGGAGCGCCCTCCTCCGCTCCTCCACGGCCATGGCCACCCAGACCCCGCGTCCCAGCATCCCCTCTCTCCAGCCCCGAGGGGGCGGCGGTAACGCTTACCCCGGGGGCACCGGCTCCCACGAGTCCCCGCATGGATGACTCCTCTCCGTCTCCTGGGGCGTGATGACGCTGCCTACGGGGGCCGAGGCCCCTGGGGCGCTGGGGCCGGTGCGGCGTGTGGCGGGGTTTGCTGACCCGTATTCCTTCGGGTCTTTCACGCGTGTAGGGGGGGTCGCGTTTTCCGAATATTCGTTTGTGTTTTATGAGCAGTCCGGCCCGCCCCTTGTTTCTCTCTGTGGAGAGCAACGAAGGGTGACCCCGGCCATGGTCAAGATTGGTCGACGCGACTTCCTCAAGCTAGCAGGCACTACGGCGTTCTTCGCGTCGCTGAACTGGGACGAGCTGATAAAGAAGGCGATAGCGGAGGTCAAGAGCGGCGGCATAAACATAATATGGTTCGAGGCCCAGGACTGCGCCGGCAACACCACCGCACTGATACAAGCAACCAACCCCGACCTGGTAGACGTGCTGGGCGGCCGCAGCCACATAGCGGGCCCCGGCACCGTGAAGCTGCTGTTCCACGAGACCGTGATGCTGAGCTGGGGCGAGAAGACTCCCAGCTACGCCAAGAAGCTCGCCGAGATGAGCCTTGAGGAGCAGAAGAAGTTCGTTGAGAGCCTGCCGAAGAACGACCCGCTCCGCAAGGTCCTGGAGACCTTCCTGGCCCTGGGCTACAACATAGGCCTCCTCGTGACCAGCCCGATAGACATACTGAAGCTGGCCAGCCAGGGCAAGCTCAACCCCTTCGTGCTAGTGCTTGAGGGCAGCTTCCCGGTAGACAGCAAGCTGGCCAAGAAGCTGGGCATACCGGTGCCCGAGGACGTGGACTACTTCTGCTACATAGGCGACGAGAACGGCAGGCCGATAACCTGCACCGAGTGGATACGCCGCCTACTGCCGCAGGCCGCCGCGGTCGTCACTGTGGGCAACTGCGCCAGCTACGGAGGCCTCATAGCCAACAAGGTACTCGAGGCAGACTTCATGAAGAAAATGGGCTACGACTACTTCGAGAAGTGGGGCAGCAAGCAGCTAAGCTACAGCCCCACCGGCGCCATGGGGTTCTTCCCGGACCCTGTGAGGGGCTTCAAGGGCCTAGTAGACGTGCTTGACGAGGCCGCGCCGTTCCGCCGCTTCGTCTACGGCGGCTGCAAGCCCAGCCCCGGCCAGAAGGACTGCAGGCCCGCCGTGGCGGTCCCCGGCTGCCCCGCCAACGGCAACGGCCAGCTACGCGTCCTAGCCAACCTAGTGCTGTGGGTCAAGGGCCTGCTGCCGCTCCCCGAGCTAGACAAGTACTGGAGGCCCAAGTACATCTTCGGCCCAACGGTCCACGAGCAGTGCCCCAGGGCGGCCACCTACGCAGCCGGCGACTTCAGGAAGTACCCCGGCGAGCCCGACTACAAGTGCCTCTTCGCCGTGGGCTGCAAGGGCCCGATAAGCAACTGCCCGTGGAACAAGGTGGGCTGGGTCAACGGCGTAGGCGGCCCAACCAGGACCGGCGGCGTCTGCATAGGCTGCACCATGCCAGGCTTCACCGACGCCTTCGAGCCATTCTACAAGCCGCTCAACGC
>JALUFI010000334.1 GCA_027043685.1 Pyrodictiaceae archaeon | reverse complement strand
GGGGTACCGAGGCATAGCGTGCGTGACCGGACTCCGCCGCCTCCACGGGGGCGGGGCCGTGGCCTGCGACGCGGAGAGCCCCAGGGAGGCCAGGATAATCGTCGGCAACGAGGCGATAAGCTATGGCATAGACGTGCCCGAGGTGGACGTCGGGGTAATCTATTCCCGTGACGCTGCGCAGGCGCTGCAGAGGATAGGCAGGGTCGGCAGGAGGAGCCACCCCGCCGGCTGCCCCGCGGTGGTCATGCTGGTTCTCCCCGGCTACGCCCTCCGCGGCGCCCCGGCCCGGGGAAGGCTGGGCTACCATGACCTTCCCGGGCTGCTGGGGAGCCTCCTACCCGGGCTCCCCGCCCCCCTGAGGGGCGTCGAGGAGCGCCTCGCGGAGCCGAAGGCCGCGGCGTTCCTAACCGCCTACCTCTACGCGAAGCTGAAGGCCTCCGGCATGTACGGGTTCAGCGACGAGGAGCTCAACCGCATCGTGGAGGGCCTCGTGGAGCCGGCCCGGGAGGCGCTGAGGAGCGCCTCGGGGCTCTACCCGGGGCGCTACGCTGTTGGGGGCGCAGCCCTCTACCGGGCCCTCGGGCTCCGCGGAGGACTAGCCGCAACCCTCTGCTGGGGCGGCGCCAAGGCAGACTACGACCTACTCACCGCGGCGAGGAACGCGAGGCTCAGCCACGACCCCGGCAACCACTGCCTGCGCGTCGAGGCCGTGGAGCCCCTCCTCTACCCCGCCCTCCGCGCCTCGAGAAGCGGCTGGGAGAGGCTCGCAGAAGCCAGCGGCTCCATAGTCCCGCTGGGCCTCGTAGCCGACGCCCTCGGCGACCCCCTCCTCGTCCAGGTGGGGCGCAGCGAGCCCCGGGGCGAGCCAGTGGAGGGGCTGAGGCGGCTGCTGGAGAGCGGGGCGCTCGATCCCCAGCAGCCCGTCCTTGTGCTGGCCGGGATTAGCGGCGATGTTGCTGAGGCGGCTGCCGCGCTGGGCCTCGGGCTGCCCGTGGCCGAGCCCACGCGCGGCGACATACTCGGTCTTTTGGTCCCCGTCTAGCCGTCTATTGGAAGGGGGTGCGTCGTGTACGTTGTCGTTGCATACGACGTGCGGGATGACCGTAGAAGGGAGAGGCTACGGAGGCTACTATGGCGCTACGGTCTATCGCCTATATCTAAGTCGGTCTACGCCGGGCGCCTCGGCTGGGATAAGGCCCGCCGCCTGGCCGCGGCTGCTAGCGAGCTGCTTGGCCCAAGCGATACTCTCGTCGTTCTCCCCCTCCAGGACAGCGAGTTCCGCCGCGCGATTCTCGCCACCATGGGCTACGTGTCGAGGAGGCTGCACCGAGACGTCATCGTCGTCGACGGCAAGATGCCTCAAGCTGCCCTCGAGGAGCCTCGACGAGCTACAAGTGTGCAGGACGAGGGTCTACTACATGGCGAGGGGGGTGAAGTGCAGCCTGGTGCCGAGCAGCGAGGAGGCAGCCCCAAGGGAGAGGGCGGTGGCTAATACGCTGCTGAGGCTCCTCGAGGCCGGCAGCGCTGCGAGGCTCCTCAGCAGGTACAACGGCACCCAGCGGACGGGGCCCATGCAGCGAACGGGCGCCAAGTGGAGGATGCTCCTCCGTGCCACGGGCGCTGCGATAGAGATGGGCATGCGGCCCGACGTCTACGCCGCGGTGGCGTCCAGGGGCCACGTGGCGGGCTACATCGTGGAGCTAACCGCGTCAAGCATAGC
Source organism: Pyrodictiaceae archaeon (assembly GCA_027043685.1). Lineage (GTDB taxonomy): Archaea > Thermoproteota > Thermoprotei_A > Sulfolobales > Pyrodictiaceae > QNYQ01. Next base: position 217 of record JALUFI010000334.1, on the reverse strand, counting down.
GGAGCACACGCTCCGCAGGCTGGTGCCCAGGCTCCTCCTCTACAAGGCCTACGCGGACACCTGCATAGGGCCGAGGAGCCTCGCCCTCATAGCCTCCACAAGCCCGCCCGGCCCCGGCGAGCCCTTCGCCGCACTCGTGTCCCTCGAGAGCCCCGTCGAGGCCTCGAGGACGCTGCAGCGCCTCCTCCAGGAGCTAGTCGAGGCGGCCTCCCCAGAC
>JALUFI010000333.1 GCA_027043685.1 Pyrodictiaceae archaeon | reverse complement strand
ACCAGGGGGTCGAGCACAGCGTCGCCCAGGTCAGCCATGCTTGCCAGGCCCCGTAGCCTGGAGAGCAGCACCTCGGCGGCCGCCGTGTCCCTCGAGAGGAGCCCCTCCAGTATAGCCATTGCCTGACCGTGGCTCGGCAGTCTCTGGCCGGAGACGTACTGGGAGAGGCTGCTGCGAGGCACGCCGGTCAAGCGCTCCAGCACCTCGTAGGCCACGCCGCTCCTCCGCAGGATGCGGAGCAGCTCAGCCGCCTCCAGCCGAACCCTGCACTCCTCGAGCCTCGACAACCCCCGGGACACCCCTCGGCACCAGTGCATACCTCCTCGGCGAAGGGGAGACACCGCTACTTGGCCGAGTAGCGGCGCCACGCCGAGCCGAGGCCGCCGCCCCCGTACTGGGCCAAGTACCTGGCTGGCGGGGCATCAAGCTGTCTGCTTATCAATCCACCTACTCGGCCAAGTAGCCCAGCCCCATGGGGCACCGCGGATTGGCGAACAGCGCTGCCGGCAAGGCAAGGCTCCTCTACGAGGGCAAGTCTAAACGCGTCTACGACGCCGGGAAGGGACTGGCAGTCATGGAGTTCAAGGACGAGGTCACAGCGTTCAACGGCAAGTACCGCGACGAGGCGCCGGGGAAGGGTGAGCTAAGCGCCGCTCTCACGTCCAGGATGTTCGAGGTCCTCGAGGAGCACGGCGTCGCGACCCACTACGTGTGCTACGCGGGCGGCAACCGCGTCGTAGTGAGGCTCATGGATGTGCTGCCCCTCGAGGTGACTGTGAGGAACTACGCCTACGGCGGCATGGTGAAGAGGATGCCCCTGCTGAAGCCACTCACCCCCCTCCCCGAGCCCCTCGTGGAGCTCCACTACAAGAGCGACGAGCTAGGCGACCCCCTTCTCCACCCCATGGACCCGGTTTACGCCGGGCTCCTGGGCCGCGGCGAGCTGGAGGACCTAGAGGCGCTCGCGAAGAGGGTAGACGAGGTGCTCGCCGGCTTCTGGGCCGGGAGGGGGCTCCGCCTCATAGACTTCAAGCTAGAGGTCGCCCGGGGGCCCCGGGGCTTCGTAGTCGTTGACGAGGTCACCGGGGACACTATGAGGCTCCTGGACCCGGGGGGCAGGCACCTGGACAAGGAGGTGTACAGGAGGACCAGGAGCGTGGAGGCGCTCCTCGAGGCATACAGGAGACTCCTCAGCCTCGCCGGGGCCCCGGAGAGGAGGTGCGAGAGAGGTGCCTAGGTTCTGCTTCATACTGGCCGTTGTGCCGAGGAGGGCCGCCAGGGACCCGGAGGGGGAGACGCTGGCCTCCGCCCTACGGAGGAGGGGCTACGGGTTCGTCGAGGCAGTGAGGGCTGGGAAGGCGTTCATCCTGGAGGTGGAGGCCGGTAGCGTGGAGGAGGCCCGTGGCCTCGTTGAGGAGATGGCTAGGGAGGCCAGGCTCTACAACCCTGTTGTCCATGAGGCCGTGGTGGTTCCTCTTGGCGAGGGTGGCGGTTGTTAAGTTCCCGGGCACTAACTGCGAGGAGGAGACAGCGCTCGCGCTGAGAGAGGTAGCCGGCGTCGAGGCTGTGGTTGTCTGGCACGAGGAGTTCGGGTGGAGGGGCTGGGACGCCGTTGTGCTCCCCGGTGGCTTCAGCTACGGCGACTACGGCCGCGCAGGGCTGCTCGCCTCGTGGAGCCCGGCTGTGAGCGAGCTACGAGAGGCCGTGGAGGCAGGCGTCCCGGTCCTGGGCATCTGCAACGGGTTCCAGGTGCTGGTTGAGGCTGGGCTCCTCCCCGGAGGCTTCCTGGTGAACCGTGGAGGGGGATTCGTGGCCCGCTGGGTCCGGCTCCGCGTCCACGAGCCGAGGGGGCCCTGGATGACCGGGCTCCGGGACGGCGAGGCCCTCTCCATGCCCGTCGCCAACGCGGAGGGGAGGTGGAGCGCGGGGGGCCGGGCCGGGGA
>JALUFI010000332.1 GCA_027043685.1 Pyrodictiaceae archaeon | reverse complement strand
TCAATGGCGAAAGTCTGGCGGGCATGGCGGCGGGCGTGGCGGGACATGTCCTTGCGGTGGGCCGGATCGTTGGCAAGGGCCAGATAATGCCCCAGAAACTGCGCCAGAGAGGGGTGTTCTGTGGAAGCCAGCAGATATGCGCTAAGGAAAAGAAAAAAGGTTTCGCCGGCGCCCCCGGCGGGGCCCCTCGCGGGCGCGCCCACCCTCTCGGGGCGCCGGCGGAGCGGGTGAGCGTGAACCCTCCTCTCTAGGGCCTCACGAGCTCAGCCTCAACGGGTATCAGCTGCTCCTCCACGGTGTCCTCGAGCTTGCTGACCCTCTTCTTGAGGCTGTGGAGGCTGCTGTTTATCCTGTACAGCTCGCCCTCCACGAACGCCTGGTACTCCTCCATCCTCCTCTCAAGCTCCTCCAGCTTCTGCAGCACCTGCAGCAGCGCCTCAGTGGTCTCCGGCTCCCTCCTCGCCTGCCTCTGCGCAGCAGCCCTCTCCTCGCGGAGCCTCTGCAGCCCCTCCCTTATCATCATCCTTATGAGGTCCGTTATGCTCATCCCCATCTCGTTAGCGTACTGCTTCAGCTCCCGGTGCAGCGCCTCCGGCAGCGACAGATGCACTGTCGGCACTGTCTCGGCCCCAGTACACTCCCTCCATAGAGGCCTCTATATAAGCGGCTCGCGACATGGCGTCCTCTTGACAGAGCCCTCTAGTAATACTCGCCCGAGTAACCTCTACAAAGAGCCCTCCAGCCCCCAGAGAAGTGCCCGGAGACACACACCCCGCACACACGCGCACAGGGGGTTGGGGGCGGTCCCAGGATGCGCGTCGTAACCTTCAAGGCGGACGAGGAGCTGCTCGAGCGCCTAGACACATTCGCCCGGCTAAAGGGCGTGACCAGGAGCGAGGTCATAAGGAAGGCCATAGAGCTATACCTCAAGCTCGAGGACTACAAGGTACAGCCCCAGCCAAAGGTAATCAAGCTCACCAGCTAACACAACCACATGTTTTCTTCACCGCAGCCGGAGGCGGTAACTGCTGCAACCGGTTTTCTTACAACGACGAAGCCAGTGCAGCCACACCAACCAGGCTTACCCCAGGTTTGTTCCTCCGTTAGGCCTTGGATGGAGCTGGTAGGGGCGTAGTTTCAGCCCGGTCACGCCCTCGGCGTTGCTCCGTGACCCCGGGTTTTTCTACTGGTGTGCCGGGGGCTTGGGGCAGGCACAGCCTCCTTCCCCGAGCATGCAGGCCCAGGGTATAAGCGAGGAAGCATTGAGGAGCCTTCTCTACGGTGTTGCTGAGAGCGTTGCAGAGGCTCTGCTTAACCCGGAGAAGATAGGTGATGCCGCGGCGAAGGTTGTGGCGTTTGCCCAGCTGTTGGAGGCTGCTGTTCAAGCAGGGCTTGACGTGAACCTCAAGACGAACCACTTTTTCGCCGGTGACTCGATGCTCTATGCATACGCCTTTGTCTGGAGCAACGGGAAGCCCTACATAGGGTTTGAGGTTTACTGCGACGTTGACATACCGACTCTCTATAGCCTCGTGGACCGGGAGACGCTTAGGCCCGAGGATCTCGAGAGCTACGCTGACTACCTTGGAGAAGTAGCTGAGTTCATGAGGGAGGCCGCTAAGCTGCTCCGAAGCATCCCGGGTCTTGAGGCGACGACAACGGTGCACCGGAGCATGGAGTGCAGGAGCCAGGGGCACAGTATAGAGTTCGAGTACTGGTTTGAGGTAGAGGCTTCTCCGCCGCCCAGCGTCGACGACGTCAAGAAGGTGTTGGAGAAGGCTGTCGATGAGCTTGACATGATTCACGAGGTCTGCGGGATGGCTCCATAGCTTGCCCGCCTTTTGACTCTACCCCTCGGCGTGCCCCGGTTTCTGCGGGGCTAGCGCGTATTACGCTCCGTTGCCTCCTCCTCTGTGTCTCGTCGGCGGTGCGTCGTGGGCTTGGC
>JALUFI010000331.1 GCA_027043685.1 Pyrodictiaceae archaeon | reverse complement strand
CGTAGAGGCGGACCCGGTCGCCCGGCCCCCAGCGGGGCGCGAAGCAGCCGGCCGCCAGGGGGCTGAGGGGCTCGAGCCTCATCACGCCCGTGAAGCGGCCGTAGAGGGGGCTCCGGTGCCCAAGCATCCCCTCCGTGAAGGAGACGAGGCTACCCATGAGGAGTATGAAAGCCCTAGTCTCCCGGAGCCTCTGGTCCCACACGCTCTGCAGAGTGCTCGGCAGCCCCGGGCTAGCCTCGACAGCGTACTGGAACTCATCGATAACCAGGCCCAGGCGCTCCCCCCGGGCCTCCCTGGCGAGGTAGAGGAAGACCTGCCTCCAGCTAGTGAACGGCCTCTCCTCGAGAAGCTCGTCCCCCAGAGCCGCGGCGAACTCCCTGCTGAGCCTCGAGAGCAGGCTCTGCTCCGGCTCCTCCTCCGCAACGAAGTAGACCACGCGGCCCAGCAGCCCCCGGCGCCTCAGCCACTCACGGACAAGCCTGGTCTTCCCCACCCTCCGGCGGCCATAGACGAGGAGCAGCTCAGCCCTACCGCTCCCCCACCGCTCATCGAGCCACCGCAGCTCGTTGGCGCGGTCAACGAACAACACTATACATACCCCAGAGTCTGTACCCCAGAGTCTGGGACCCTAAAGACTGTCCACGCACAGCGGTGGAGGCGCCGGCGCCTTGCTCGACCCCGTGTTCGTGGACGACCAGGTGGCGTTCTCTCCCATGCCCTCCAGGGGCGAGGAGCCAGCCATAGCCGCTAACTTCGACCTAGTAGTAGCGGTCGTGGAGAGCCACGAGCTGGAGTACAACCCGGCGCTTCTCCGCGGCAAGCTCCTCCACGCACCGGTTCCGGACTACCGGTGGCCGAGCCTCCCCCAGCTCGCAGGCATCCTGGAGAAGGTCATCCACGTAGCCGAGAGGGGAGGCAGGGTCCTCATCCACTGCCTCGGGGGCCGCGGCAGAAGCGCCACAGTCGCGGCCGCCTACCTCGTCGCCAGGCACGGCTACACAGCCCCAGAGGCCATCAGGGAGGTGAGGAGCCTCCGCCCCGGGGCGGTGGAGCACCCAGGCCAGGAGGGGGTCGTCAGGGCGCTTGAGCAGTCGCTGGCGGTGACAAGCCTCGGGGATATCCGCAGCCTGGAGCACGGGGTAGCCGAGCTGCTCCGCGTCGCCGGCATAGCAGGCTCAGTCTTCCACGAGGAGGCAGGGGTAGGGGTCCACGTCGCCGCCTCGCTGGCACGCGCAGCCCTCCAGGGAGGAGACCCGGTCCTCGAGCCCCTCCGGGAGGCGGTGGATGAGTTGCCGAAGCTGGCCATGCTTGAAGCCAGCCACGGCCGGGACGAGGAGGGCCCCTACACGGAGATAAAGCCGGTAATGGTATCCTGGAGCCCCGTTCTCGAGGAGGCCCTGCGCCGCAGCCTGGAGAGGCTGGGCAAGAAACACGCCAGGCTCCTCGGGAGGCTAGTGCTCCTGGAGCCCACCTACTACTAGCGGGCCCCGGAGCCCTCCCTGCCCGTCTCCCCCGTCCTCCTCTCCTCGAACAACACGGGGCGGAACGATAACCCGTACCCTATGAGCCCAGTGTCGCCGTCAACCCTTATCCTGCGCAGCACCGCCTCAACCCTCATCCCCGTCCTCAACTCGCTGAGCTCTACATCGGTCAACGGGGCAACCACCCTAGTGCCGTCGTCGAGCCTCACCACGGCCAGTGGGAGCGGCGCGCGGTCACGGAACCCCTCCATCACGGTGTATATCACGGTGTATGTCTCCACGACGCCGGTCCTCGGGAGCTCGACGTCCACGAGGTCGCTGGAGCCGCAGTAGGGGCACCTGGGGCGGGGCGGGTAGTGCCTCCTCCCACACGCCCTGCACTCCCTGCCGACCAGGCGGTACCTGGGTATCCGGGTCCTCCACACCTGGGCCGGGCTAAGCCTCGCAACCATCCAGCCACGCAC
>JALUFI010000330.1 GCA_027043685.1 Pyrodictiaceae archaeon | reverse complement strand
CTAGGAATATCCGGGCCGGGGATGAACAGGATGCAGGCACTGGAGCGCGTAGACGACTACGCCCGGAGAGCGGTCGAGGCCGCCATAAAGGTTGCCAGGAGGCTCAGGGCCCTCGACGAGGCCAGGTACGAGGGCGAAACAGTCTACATAGAGTAAGGTAGTGCAGATACAGTGTGTATTCCCGGCCCCGCGGCGCCCGGAGCCGGCGGAACTACACGCCGGGGCCGGGGCGTCCCTCCCCTACTGGGCTGCACGCCGGGGGTGCTCTCCCTCTTGCCGGTGGAGGAGACGGTTTTGTCGACGGTGCTCGAGGAGGTTTCCCGCAGGATTCTCGAGAAGCTCGAGAAGGGTAAGAGGCTCGGCGCAGAGGACATACTCCTCCTCTACCTCGACATGACTCACAAGGAGATAAGGGAGATGAGGAGGGACTTCAGAGAGGAGCTTAGAGAGGTGAAGAGAGAGGTCATGGATAGTGTGGATAGGCTCGCCAGGCGGGTTGACGAGCTGGGTAAGAGGATTGACTCGATAGGCTCTAGGATAGATGAGCTCAACAAGAGGATAGACGATGTCGCGAAGAGGATCGACGAGACCAATAAGAGGATAGACGAGCTGTACAAGCTGTACGCCGGGCTGGGGAGCCGCGCCTCGACGGGCTGAATACAGTAGCCCTCCTCGTCCACTGAGGCTCCTCACCGGCTCCTATCCGCCTCGCGCCACCCGGGCCGTAGGCGTGGTTACGCGTTATGTGGGGGCCCATTGCCCTCCCGGGGCTCCTCCTCGGTGGCTCTGGCTGTGGCGGGGCCCTTTGCCTGGGCGCGGTACGTGGTGGAGCCTCCCAGCATGGAGCCCCGGGGGCCGGTCTGCGTGGAGCTGGGGCCGGGTGGCGCGGTGCTCGGGTATGGTAATGGCTGTCCGCCGGGGGCCCCTGTCCTGGGCGACGTGGTTGCGATGCCTGGTCTATGCGAGGCGCACCTCCACGCCCCGGATGCGGCGATAGCGGATGCGGGCGAGGACCTCGGACTCCACGAGCTTGTGGCGCAGCCCACGGGGCTCAAGTACAGGCTCCTGGCGGGGAGGAGCACCGGGGACCTGAAGGAGGCACTCTCATCGCTGGCCCGGCTGCTCCGCCTCCAGGGAGTACACGCGGCGGCGGTCTACCTCGAGGACGGCTGGGTGACGGCCCCCCTGGCGGTGGAGGTGTTCGGCGCCGCGGGTGTCGCGTTGCAGCCGCTGCCGCAGCCCTGGGAGAAGAAGGCCCCGGAGATGCTTGCGCTTCTCCGGCGCTGGAGGGGCCTCGGCCTCGACACGGTGTTCGACGTGGAGGAGTGGGAGCTCCGCCTCCTAGCCTCCCTGGCCAGGGAGACTGGGGGCCAGCTCCACGTCCACGCCTCCGAGGACCCTGCTCTCGCCGCCCTCGGCGACCTCCAGGCCGCGGTGGATGCCGGCGTCTCCGCCGTGGTCCACCTAACCCATGCCTCGCCCGGCGAGGCCCTCGAGGCGGCGGAGAGGGGGCTCGGCCTCATCTACTGCCCCGTCTCGAACTACTACCACCTCGGCGCCCTCCCCGACCCCCGGGGCATCGTCGCTGCCGCGGAGGCGGGGCTCCCCGTCGGCCTCGGCAGCGACAACGCGGCCTGGCCGCCCCCGGGCCCCGCTTACACGATGAGCGCCTCCTACCTCCTCCTCCGGCCCCGGACCGGCGACCGGCACGTCTTGGCGCGTAGCCTCCTCTACGCGGCGACCACGGGGTGCCACCGGGTCCTCGGCGCCGAGGCGCCCATGGCGCTCTACCGGGTCCCCCTGGTGGGCTACAGCCTCGACCCCGTGGTGGGGGTGGTGAAGAGGCTCGTCCTCGGCGGCCCCGCCGCCTAGCCGGAGAGGTCGCTCTCAATCAGCGACGCGAGGCCCTCCACCGCCTCGGCGAGAAGCTCCTCCCCGAGGCTCGGCG
>JALUFI010000329.1 GCA_027043685.1 Pyrodictiaceae archaeon | reverse complement strand
ATTGTTGCCAGCTCTATGCTGCCGGCGGTTATCAGCACGTATCCTATCGAGGCGCTTGAGGCCGGGACCACGTTGGTTAGCACGAAGCCCATTGAGACCTGCTTGTCTGGGAGCAGTGGCGCCAGGAGTATCGCTAGCAGCGGCGCCACAGCGAAGACCATTGTTAGGCCGACTGTTACTGCTTTGAGCTTCTTGGCCGCGTTGCCTAGCTCGTCTAGGCGTAGCTGTATCATTGAGGGATAGATGGTGAGTATCGCCAACGCTACTATTGTGTCTTTGACTAGGCTGCTGTGGGTCTTTAGCCATGTGTGGGCGTAGTAGCCGGTGACTAGGCCGACTATTATCGCTATTATGCTGTATAGTAGTAGATATGTTTTGAGGTGTTTTGCTGCTTTCTTGACGCGCTGGCTGGCCAGTCTCGGTCACCCATGTATTGCTGACTGACCAGTCAGTCAACAATATACGTGTTTCCCCGTTAAAGAGCAGCCACGCGCAACAATCCCCGGGAGGGTGGGCGGAGAGGTTGAAGGCACTGTTCCTGCCGAGCCACGTGGGCCTCGGCCACGCCACCAGGGACGCCGCGGTCGCGAGGGAGCTGAGGAGGCTCCTGCCAGGGCTCCGGGTGGAGTGGTGCAGCGCCGAGCCGGTGGAGTCGTTCCTCCGCGCCATCGGGGAGCCCCTCGCCCCTGGCTGCCGGGGCCTGGAGAGCTTCTCGGCGGTCATCGAGGACCTCTATGAGGGCCGGCTGCGGGGGCTCCGGGCCCTGGGGGAGCGGCTGGGAATCCTCCGCAGGAACTGGGAGAAGGTGCAGCACCTCGTGGCGAGCGGGGGCTACGACCTGGTGTTCGCTGACGAGTTCTGGGAGCTGGTCTACGCCGCGCCGCCGGATGTTAAGAGGGGGGTCGTGTTCGGCACTGACCTGGTCTACATGCCTTATGCCTCCGTGAGGCCCCTCTCGCTCCTGGTGGCGCTTATCCTCAACCGGTACTTCCGGGGCGCGCTCACCGGGTTCCGGAGACTCGTCTACCTCAACGACCCCGGAGTGGTCGAGGGGAGGCGGTGGCTCCTCGTAGCCGGTGGCCGGGTGGACGAGTGGCTCCGCCGCCACGCCTTCGTCGCGGGGCTAGCTACGAGCTATCTCCCCGGCGAGCTGCCGGGCCGCGGGGAGGCGCGGAGGGAGCTACGCGTCCCGGAGGACGAGCTGCTCGTGGTTGCAACGGTGGGTGGCACCTCGACGCGGAGCAGGCGGCTGCTCGACTGCGTCGCGGGGGCGGCGCCGCTGCTGGACCGGGAGGCTAGGAGGCGGGGCCTGGCCGGGGCGAGGCTCTTCGTGGTCACGGGGCCCCGCACCCGGTGGGAGCCCCCTCCGGGGCTCGGGGGCCTCGTGGAGAAGCGGGGCCTGGAGCCGGGGCTCCACCGGTTCTACGCGGCAGCGGACGCCTTCGTCACCCGGGCGGGCCGCACCACGACCGCGGACCTGCTCTGCGCGGGCGTGCCGGCGGTGCTCGTGCCTATAGAGGGGCACCTGGAGCAGCTAGACATAGCCCGCTACATGGAGAGGAGGCACGGCTACCCCGTCCTAGGGGAGAAGAAGTGCAGCCCGGGGAGGCTTGTGGAGAGGCTAGCCGCTGCCCTGGCCAGGCGCCCGGAGCCCCCCAGGCGGCTCTGCCTCGGCACCCCCAGGGCCGCCAGGCTCCTCGCCTCCATGCTCCGGGGAGGGGCACCTGGCGAGGAGGAGCCCGGCTCCGAGCAGGGCTAGGAGGAGCAGCTCGCCCCCAGCCAGCGGCCTGGTTAGCATCGAGGCGAGCACCAGGACCGCGCCAAGCGCCGCTAGGCGGGCAGCGACGCCGCCCAGCCTCCACACGCCGGCCGCGACGCCGAGGACGCCGAGCAGCCACATAGCGATAGAGGCCAGCGCCGCAACCGTCAACCCAGCCGCGGCCACGCCGCCCCCGC
>JALUFI010000328.1 GCA_027043685.1 Pyrodictiaceae archaeon | reverse complement strand
TATGAGCACCGTGGTCACGAAGTTGGCTAGCTTCCTCCTCTCCCAGGGATGCAGCTTCGACGCTATATCAACGAATATCGGCGCGGCGCCGAACGGGTTCATAATGAACACGAGGGTCGCATAGTACGTGGCGAAGGTGGACAACACGCCGCCGGCCAAGGCACAGGACCACCCCCGGCACCTCCCTGGAGGCGCGCTCAGTCCACTGGCCTGGCCCTCGGCGAGCCGAGGCTGCGGAGCAGGTAGCGCTCCGTCAACGGGTTCTCCGGCTCCGTGAATATCTTCCCCGTCGGCCCCACCTCGACAAGCTCGCCGTAGTAGAGGAACCCCGTGTAGTCGGAGACCCTGGCCGCCTGCTGCGGGTCATGCGTCACCAGGAGTATCGGGATGTCCTTCTTGAGGTCAAGTATCAGCTCCTCTATCTTCTCGGTTGCAACGGGGTCGAGGTTGGCCGTGGGCTCATCCATTAAGAGGAGCCGGGGTTTCAGGGCCAGGGCCCTGGCTATGCTGAGCCTCTGCTTCTGGCCACCGCTGAGCTTCGCCGCCGGCTGGTGCAGCCGGTCCTTGACCTCGTCCCAGAGGTAGGCCCTCTCCAGCGCCCAGCGGACCAGCTCATCCAGCTCCCTCTTGGACTTCACGAGCCTGTTCAGCCGGGGCCCAATAGCCACGTTATCGTAGATGCTCATGTGGGGGAAGGGGTTGGGGTACTGGAACACCATGCCGACGCGGCGCCGCACCCACGGGGCATCAACGCCGGGGCCGTATACGTTGACGCCGTCCAGCAGCACCTCCCCCTGGACCTCGGCCTCCTCGTAGAGGTCGAGTAGCCTGTTAATCGCCCGCAGTATGGTGCTCTTGCCGCTCCCGCTGGGCCCCATGAGGGCGAACACGCTGCGGTCTGGCACCTCGAAGCTGACGTTCTTCACCACGTGGCGGCCAGCGTACCATATGTTGAGGTTCCTCACGACGAGCACCGGCTCCGGCACTAGAGCCTCACCTCCCTCACAAGCAGCCTAGCGGCTATCATTACCGCGAACACGATAACCATTAGCACCAGGGCGGCGCCCCAGGCGAGCAACCTGTACCCGGGGAGAGCCTGCTGGGCATAGTCGTAGATGAGGAGGGAGACGGCGCCGCCGGGCCCCGTGAGGCCCTGCGGCGGGACCTGGAAGTAGCCCCCGATGGTGAAGAGGAGGGGAGCTGTCTCCCCCGCTGCCTTCGCGAGCCCCATGAGCACGCCCACGAGGATGCCCCGCCTCGCCACCCCGAGGAGGACACGGTAGACCGCCTTCATCCTTGACGCGGCGACGCTGAACGCCGCCTCTCGGAGGTCACGGGGTATGCCGCGGAGCGCCTCGCTCACGTGTACAGCCATGTAGGGCAGCACAACTATCGCCAGCGCCAGGGCGCCGGCGAGCATGTTGTAGTGGCCTACCCACTTGACCTCGGTAGCGTAGATCGTGAGGCCGACCAGCACGGTGGGGAACTCCACGAGTATCAGGGTAAGCATCAACGTGAGCCTGCTCACCCCGGCGCGGCGGAACTCCGCGATAAACACGCCCGCGGGCAGCGCCAGCGCCACCGAGAACAGCGTCGATAGCGCCACTAGGAGCGCGGTACCCTCCAGCGCGGGCCCGATGCCCCCAGGATGCATGGGGTCAAGGGGATTCGGCGCCTCGGTTAGGAAGCTCAGCACCCCGCTCCTCTCAATAGCCTCAACCCCGTTTACCGCGACCACGGCAACTATGTGGAAGAGGGGGAGGAGGGCGGCGGCGGCGAGCACCGCCACAAGCCCCATGCCCGCCAGGTTGGCGAGCCTCCGGCGAGCCTCGATCCTAGGCATGCCCTATCTCCTCCTCCCACTTCCTCATAAACCAGACCGCAACGATGTTCACCGCGAGCCCTATGAAGAACAGTGCGAGGCCCCCAGCGAACAACGCGCTCTGCATGTACCGGTA
>JALUFI010000327.1 GCA_027043685.1 Pyrodictiaceae archaeon | reverse complement strand
CTTCTTCTTCCCTAGGAGCACCTCGTCGGGCACTATGCCGCGGTACGCCTCGTAGTATATTGGTGTGCTCTTCAGCAGCTTTATGTTCCTCACATACTTCACTGCCGGGCCCACCGTGTGCTCTCCGTAGCGCTTCTTGTACTCCTCCAGCGGTATCTGGTACTTCTTGAGTATGTAGTCGCGGTAGACATCGTTCAGCACGTTGTACGTGCAGAAGGGTATCACGCGGCCGTCCGGCGACAAGTAGTGGATGTTGCACCTCATCACACGCTCCACATCGTAGTTGTACAGGTCCATGAAGTGCATGTTGCCCAGGAATAGCATGCGGTAGTGTAGCTCTCCCAGCGCCTCATAGTTGCGCTTGAGGAACACGTTCACCAGCAGCTTCGTTATGTTTAGGTTCTTTGGCAGCTTCTCGCGGTCAACAAACTTGGGCAGGTCCTTGACTATTGTTGCTATCCTTATCGTGCGGCGGAACTTGGAGAAGCTTGACTCGTTGTCCCTGCTGAGTTCCATCGTCTTCTGGTCCATGTACTCTATGAAGCCCTCTACGTCGAAGAACTCTGTTATCGGTATGAACTTCTTGGGTAGGCCGTCGGCACTCCTCTCCACGAAGACATAGGTCGCGGAGCCGCAGGCGGGGTGGTTGCCCATGCATACCTTGAGCTCGCCGCTCAGTGCTTCAAGGAAGTAGCTGAACTTCGCTGCCACGGGTATCGGGAACCACGCCTCGCTCGGTATCTGGCCGTCGGTCTGCTCCTCAACCCAGCGCAGTACATCAGGTATAGTTACGCGATACTTCGCCCTCTCGTCCTTCCTCATCCTGCCCGTGAGGCTCACGGGCTGGAAGTTGACGCCACGGACCACGTCCATGTGCTTGGCTGCGAACTTGACTATGGCGCCGAGCTCCTGGTCGTTGATCGTCTTTATGACTGTGGGTACCAGCACGACGCTCGTCATCCCTGCCTTGCGGAACACTTCGAGCGTGTAGGGCACCTCCCAGTGGTTCTTCGGGTTAGCCCTCGGAGTTACGCCGTCGAAGCTCATGTAGACGGTGTTTACGCCGGCCTCCCTGAGCTCGCGGGCATAGGCTACGGCGGCCTCGGGGCTCTTCTCGAACCAGAGGCGGGCGAATGTGACGCCATGGGTGTTGAGCTGTATGTGTGTAACGCCCTCCTCCTTGAGGAGGCGGATTATCTGCGGGAGGTCGGGGCGGAGCGTGGGCTCGCCGCCCGTCAGCTGGACGGCCATCGTCACGCCTTCCTTCTTGTACTGCCTTATCATCTCCCTAATCTGTTCAAGTGTCGGCTCGTAGACGTAGCCGGCTTTCTCCGCGTAGAAGAAGCAGTACCAGCAGGAGAGGTCGCAGCGGTTGGTGACGACGAGGTTGGCTAGGGCGGTGTGGTTCTTGTGGCGGGCGCAGAGCCCGCAGTTATAGGGGCAGGGTGCCTGGAGCTGGACGTGGGGGGTTACCCCGACGCCCTCCTCCTCGTACTTCATGAACCTGTAGTATAGCTTGGCGCTGCTGAAGTAGAGCTCATCTATGGTGCCGTGGACGGGGCAGGTCTTCCTGATGTATATCTTGCCATCCTTCTCGTATATGACTGCGGGTAGGAGCCTCTCGCAGTAGGGGCAGAGGCTGGTAGTGTAGGCTACCAGTTTCTCGCCCTCCCTGAGCCTCGGCAGGGGCCCGCCTATCCGTATCTCCTTGCCGGCTATCTTCACCGTCTTTGTCTCCGGGTCGAAGGTCGCCGGCGCCGGCAGGATGCTGGGGCGGCTCCTCTTCTCAACAAGCGCCGTGAGCGCCATACCTAGCTCCCTCCCTAGCTAGTCAATCGTGTTTGTCTCGGGATTTCTGCTTTCCAGGCCTAGGGGGATGAGATGGATAAAAGGCCTAGGCTCTCTAAAACAATCCACAGTACCGCTTGTTTCACGTGGGTTCAAGGAGAGGGGTGCCCCGGCTACTCGCTGCAGCTGTATCCGCCGAGGCCGAGCAAACCAGACTCAACAGCCGCTGGGACTTCACGGGCAAGGGCCTCCAGGCTCCTCCACGGCCTGCCCGCAGCCACCCTCCTCGCGGCTGCAGCGCCCAGCGCCTTCTCGAGAAGCCCCAGGGGCGCCCGGTTGGCGTCGAGGGGCAGCGGGGCGGCCCGCACGCTCCGCCCGGCGTAGCCGTACACCACTACGTCCAGCACGTGTGGCGGCTCCAGCCTGCAGGGCAGCTCGGCGACCAATGGGTAGCTGCCTGCCTGCCGGGCAAAGGTGACCCCCAGCCGGGGCTCGTAGCGCTCCACGTAGAGGCGCCGCAGCACAGTCCCCCGGGGCACGACGCGGCGGAGGAACCTGGCCGAGTACTCCATGACTACTCTGCGGAACCTCCTGGCCCTCCTCTCGTCTATGCGTGGCGGGGAGCCGCCGAGCATGGAGGCGAGCTTGGTGCCGGGCAACACGAGGGCCTTCCTAACATTGATGCGGCGTACATCTATCCCCTCATCGTAGAGCCTCTTAACGAACTCCTCGTTCAGCCGGTAGGTCTCAGCGGTCTCGCCGGGCAAGCCTAGCACGAAGTTTATGCCTGCAAGCAGCTCGGGGAGCCCGTTGTAGCCGCGGCGCGCCCCGACCTCGTGCACCAGCCTCACTGCCTCGAAGCTCTCCTCGGGCATTGTCTTGAGGTTGTTTATCTTCACCACCCGCGGGTCAGCGGTCTCTATGCCGAGGGCGGCGACGTCGCCCGGGGTATGGTACCGGATTATGGTCTTCAGCGCCTCGATGCTCTCAGAGCGGTGACGGACAATCGTGCCCGGGTTAACGTTGTCTATGTGGAGGGTCTCGAGCCCCGGTGCAGCGGCCCGGATGCCGTAGAGGAGCCTCTCAAGCGCCTCCGGGTTGGGCCTCGGCCACTCCTCAGTCTCAAGCCCCGGGCTCCCGTAGACGAGGATATCCGCCTGCCTCCCCAGCCTGAAGTGCCGGACCCCGAACCGGTAGAGGGCCTCAACCTCCCGGACCACGCCCCTTGGGCTCCTCTGCCGGGGCCTGCCGTAGAGCTTGGTCACGCAGAAGCTGCAGCCGCCGCTGACCCACCTGCTGCAGCTCCGGTAAGTCTCCAGCTCGGCGACGAGGTTGTAGCCGTGGTTCGGGTGCTGCTCAACGATCCTCGCGCCCAGCTCGGCGACGCGGTCCACAAACCCCATGTCCTCTACGGTTATCCATGTCCTGGCCTTCTCGGGGCCCTCGGAGACAAGCTCATAGATATAGGCCTCGGGGTCGCCGGTGACAATGGCGTCGAAGTTCTCCCGGACCTCCCTGGGCAGGGCGGCGACTGTGCCGCCCTCGTTACCTATCCCCCACCTAGCGGCTGCCCCCGCGAGGACCTTGAACGGCTTATCCACGACGCGGAACCAGAGCTTCAACTCCTCCAGCTTGATCGGTTCCCCGCCGAGGTACTTGCCCGGCACAACGGCGCCCGCTATCACGACGACAAGGTCGTAGCGCTGCATCTCCTCCAGGTAGCGCCGCGGCTCAGCCCTAACAGCGTCAACGGTCACGTAGTGGACAGTGGCGGACTTATCGTGGAGCCAGACGGCGCCCGCGACGTAGCGGGGGTAGACGTCAATGTAGGGCGGCACGCCGAAGCCTGCCGGCTCATCCGTGTAGCCGTCAAGGATCAGTACATGGCTGAACCCCAAGGCCCCTGCCGCACCCCCCGCGGTGCCTCCATTAGCTGACGGGCTCGTAGACTATGCCCAGCCGGTCGGCCTCCGCCCGCACCCTCTCAATCTCCTCGAGGCTGGGCCTCCTTGCAAGCTCGGGCCAGCGCCTCGGATACTTGGCAACCAGGTGCTCGGGCCTATACTGGTCCATTATGTTGACGAGCACCCTGTCCCTCGGCAGGTTCTCGGCTATCCAGCGGAGCACCGGGATGCTGCAGCACTCCACGTGGCCCGGCAGCACGAGGTGCCGTATAATCATGTCGCCGCTCTCAATGGCAAGCTTAAGGTTCCTGGTAACGGTCTCGAAGTAGCGAGGCACAGCTGAGAGGCGGAGGGCGCAGCGGTTATTCCCGTACTTGAAGTCCGGCAGCCAGATGTCTATCACGTCGCTCAGTATCTTCATAGCCTCGAGGCTCATATACATATTGGAGTTCCATAGCTGCGGCACATTGACGTCCAGGTAGAGCAGGCTCTCAACAATAGTGTGCAGGCTCGGCGTAGGCTCGCCTCCCACATGGTTAATGTTCCTGGCGCCGTGGATGCGTAGAAGCCTCTGCATCTCCGCCAGGCGCCTAGCATCCACAACCTCGCCCGCCCGGGGAGCAGTCTGGCTAACATCGTAGTTCTGGCAGTAGACGCAGGAGAAGTTACACCCGCCATAGAATATCGTGCCGCTGGGTACGAGGGGCGCCTCCTCGCCCAGGTGATGGAACCAGCTATGCACATACGTCCTTATGTCGAGCCTACACGCCCCGATACGCCTCCTACGGTCAATCCGGCATCGCCTCTCGCAGAGGATGCATGGAGAGGCAAGCCGCCAGGCAAGGACGGCGTCGATGCTCAGGAGGCTCCAGCGGGGCGCGCCCCGGGAGTCACGGCGGTAGTCCTCCAGGCTGTAGCGCCCCCGGCGAGCCTGCTCGAAGAGGGCCCGGTGCTCCCGTGCAAGCCTCTCCCTCTCCTCCATCAACGCCTCCGTGCTGAGCCTAGCCGGGTCCTCGGGGGCCTCAACCAGTTTGGCCAGGAGGAACTTGGCTGGAGCCTCGTCAAGCATAACCATGCGGTACCACGAAAGGGCTCTCCGAACCCTCTCATCCTCCCACACCGCGACAGCGTCAGGGCGGAGCCTCCGCCACACCCGCTCCGGCACGAAGCGCTCAAAGAGCAGCAAGGCGGCGCAAACCCCGCTGCAGGGCGAGACGCCTCTCCAGGAGAGGGGGCGAGAGGCCCTGGCTGCTAGCCGGGAGCCCGGCCCTGGAGGGGGATAGATGGTTCGGCGGCTGCGCCGTGCCCTAGTCCCGGCCCCCGCTGCCCCGGCCCTCCGTCCTCTCGAGGAAGACGCGGTAGGCCTGCCAGGCCGGCATCGATGCGTAGCGCTTGGCGAGCTCCAGCAGCTTCTCGGCCTCCTCCTCGGTGGCGTAGTCCACGGGTTCTCCCTTGTAGCCGTTGCTCGCCCAGCGGCCGTGCAGCTCCTCGACCAGCGGCTCCACGAAGGGGTCGCTGTAAAAGGCGGCCTTGTTCATCTGGGGCATGTTGTCGACTATTTCGAGCAGCTTCTTGCGTGTATCCCTGCCTTTCATTACTTCTGCCCCTTCTTCGGCTGAAGCCCCTTGGCCGGGTATATAGCCTCCTTCGGTGCCCTCTCGAAGGGCTCAAGGTAGCGCCGCAGCACCTTCGGGATAACCACTACGCCGTCGGGCTCCTGGAAGTTCTCTAGTATGGCTGTTATAGTCCTCGTGGAGGCTATGGCTGTTGAGTTCAGCGTGTGGACATACTCGCGTACCATGCCTTTCCTCCGGACGAGCCTTATGTTTAGCCGGTAGCTCTGCCAGTCCGTCGTGTTGCTGGCGCTCACTATCTCCCGGTACCTGGCCTGGGCGGGCATCCAGACCTCGAGGTCGTACTTCTTAGCCGCGGGGGCCCCTAGCTCGCCGGAGGCGACGTTGACTACACGGTAGGGGAGCCCGAGGCCCTGCACGAGTTCCTCAGCGTTGCGTATCAGCTCCTCCAGTATGTCCCAGCTCTCCTCGGGCTTAGCGTACACGTATTGCTCAACCTTGTGGAACTGGTGGACACGGAAGATGCCCTTGAGGTCCCTGTTCCCCGCTCCAGCCTCCTTGCGGAAGCAGGGGCTGATGCCGACTAGCTTTATCGGGAGCTCATCCTCCATTATCTCCTCGTTGCTATACAGCCCCGCCAGGGGATGCTCAGCGGTCGCTATGAGGTAGAGGTCCTCGCCTTCAATCTTGTATATCGCGTCCTTGAAGGTCTCCATGTCTATTACGCCCATGAGTATCCGGTGCCTAATCATGTATGGCGGCAATACCAGGCGATACCCCTTAGCCGTTAGCCGGTCAATAGCGTAGAGTAGGAGAGCGAAGTCGAGCCACACTAGGTCCTCGAAGAGGTAGTAGAACCTTGACCCAGCAACCTCCGCCGCCTTCAACGTATCGCCGAGCCGCAGAACCTTCTCAAGCATATCCGCGTGGCCAACGGGCTTCCAGTCAATAAGCTCGTAGGGCACCTTGAAGCCGTAGCGCTCCGTCTGCTCGAGAAACGCCTGCAGGTACTCGCGGTAAACCCGGGGCCTCCCCCAGTACCTCACGGGCTGGTTATACTCCTCGCTGTCGCCAACCGGCACGGAGGGATGAACTATGTTAGGCAGTGATAGCAGCACCCTCCTCCTCTCCTCCTCAACCTCTCTCAGCTTGGCCTCAAGCTCCTCGCGCTCACGGAGCAGGGCCCTAACCTCCTCAATGAGCCTCCTCCTCTCCTCCGGGTCCCTCGCCCTTGCTATCTGCCTGCTCAACACGTTGTGGCGGTGACGTATCTCGTCGACGAGCCTCTTCAGCCTCCTCCACTCCTCGTCAAGCATCCTAGCCCGGTCGGCGAGCCCGGGGTCCATGCCCCTCTTCCGCAGGCTCTCCCTTACAACCTCCGGGTTCTCCCGCAGGAGCCTCAGCACGCTCCAGCTCAACGCAAGGACACCCAGGTAGGCCAGGCAACGGGCACCAGGCCTGCATAGAAGTAGGTAACCCCTCCCGCCAGGGCAGCTGGCTGTGAAGAGGGGTCAGGCGGTGGTCCCCTCATCACCGGGTCAGAGGGGCCGTCAAGCCCCCACTTACCGGGAGGCTCCGTCGCCCTACTCCACGCTTCATCCCGCAAGAACCATGGAGTAAACCGACGCGCGGGAAACATTTGCTGATTGCACTTACTGCTTCTTCTCCGCCTCCTGGGCCTCCTTCTCCATCTCCTCCATCTGCTTCTTCATCTCATCGTACCTCTTTATCCACTCCTCAACGACGTCGTAGCCGAATAGCTCCATTAGCTGCCTCCTGCCCTCCTCGGTCACGCGGCGCGGATCCCAGAGAGTCTCAAGGTCAAGCTCTATCTCGACATCCTTTAGCTCCGGCACGTACTGACGTATAGCCTCTTCAGCCATGTACGCTATCTGCATAGCTACTGGACAGCCCGGTGCCGTGACGCCGAGCCTCACCTTTGCCTTCAAATCATCAGTTATCTGTATGTCGTAGATGAGGCCTAGGTCGTATATGTTGACTGGTATCTCGGGGTCGTATACCGTCCTGAGCGCCTCTATAATT
>JALUFI010000326.1 GCA_027043685.1 Pyrodictiaceae archaeon | reverse complement strand
CTCCTCCCGCTGCTCGGCGGCCGGCTTGGCTGGGCGGGGTGCCTGCCTGGTCTTCCTCCAGGCCGAGGGGTAGACGCCTGGCTTCATTACGACGCGGCGTATCCTCGCCGCTATCCCTCTCCGGGCTTCCAGCATCTCCCCGCTAGTCATCTCGGCCACCGCTATCGCCACTAGCTCGCCCTTCATGGTGAGCAGTGCCACGGTGTCGCCCTTCTCTATGCCGTCGTGTAGCCTGACCACGCCCGGCACTGCGAGGTTCGCGCCGTGGGCGACCGCGTCTACGGCTGTGTCCCTCACCACTATCTTGGGTAGGTGGGCGACGGCGTACTCGACGGGGAGTATGTAGCGGCGGAGGAGGTCGTCGCTTCCCTCCCGCCTCCAGCGGTAGAGGGCCTCGCTGAGCTGCTGGAGCCTTACCAGGCCCCGGGCCTCGGAGAAGGGGCCGCTCCTGGTGCGCCGCAGCTCCCTCATGTGGGCCCCGACGCCTAGGAGCAGGCCGGCGTCGTGGCATATCTTCCTCATGTATGTGCCCGCCTCGCTCTCTATCCTCATCAAAGCGTAGCGGCCGTTGTACTCCAGGAGGTCTATGGCGTAGACCCGCTTGGTGCGCAGCGCCCTCTTCACGCTGCTCCGGAGCGGCGGCCTCTGGTAGATCTCGCCCACGAAGAGGCCGAGGACGCGGCGCAGCTCCTGCTCCGGCACCGGGCGGTGGAGCTGCATGACGCACATGTACTCCTTGCCAGTGTGCACCACGAGGCCTATGACCTTCGTCGCCTCCTCCAACGCGACGGGGAGGACGCCGGTCACCTTCGGGTCCAGGGTGCCGCCGTGCCCCGCCTTGCTGAGCCCGAACATCCGCTTAACCCAGGCAACGACCTCGTGGCTCGTGGGCCCCGGGGGCTTGTCGAGGGGCACCACGCCGAGCCGGATGTGCTGCTCCAGCGGCCTGGCCCAGGGAGGCACCCCGTGCTCCGGGCTAGTGGTCTCGCCGGGCGTGCGGGTCAGCCACCTCCTCTCGAGGCCCGCGTAGCGGTCAAGCATCTCTATGAAGCGGCGCCCGTACTCCGCCAGCTCCTCGGGGCTGAGGCTCCTCCAGTCCATGGGCAGCGTGAGGTGCTCGGGCCGCGGCTCCAGCCACTGCTCCGCCAACGCCCTCCTCTCCCCCTGGGAGGCGCACCAGCCTCTCCCCCCGGGGCTCTTTTCCCCTCCCCAACCACAGTCTCGGAATTGAAGAGATATATGGTGGAACCCGTAACGCAGCCATCAACTCCACCCCTGCCCCCGGGCAAGGCACCAGAGGTGAGCCCCAGGGATGCCGCAGGAGGAGGACAGCCGGGAGCTCTACGAGAAGATACGCAGGATAGCGGAGGAGCGGGGCGTAACCCCCTGCCAAGCCCTCTACGCAGTCACCCTCGCAGCCCTCGCCGACGCCCACATACTCAACCAGGCCACAGTGAACTTCCTCGCAAGCCACGCCGCCCCGAGGCTCCACGCATACCTCAAGGCAAAGGGGCTGCTGAGCAGCGAGGGCTCAACCACGCTGGCTAGGCTAGAGAGCCTCCTAAGGAGCCTCAACGAGGCCCTCGGCATAGGCCCAAGGGTGGAGGCCCGCAAGGTTGGCGACGACGTCTACGAGCTAGGCCTCGGCGGCGAGAGGTGCCGCTACTGCCCCCGGGGCGTGGGCCTCGCCGAGATACCATGGGCGGCCTGCCCCTTCCCCAAGCTAGTCGAGGCCCTGGCGAGGCTCGAGGGCATAAACGCCGAGGCACTGGTCATGGAGACCCCGAGGGGCCGCTCCTACATCCAGCGCCGAGGCGACCTCTGCTGGCTCCGGCTCCGCGTAGCAGAGGCCAGCACCTAGACCCCGTGACTCGACGAGCACAGCCACAGACCCCATAGAGACGATAATAGGTGCACTTAATAGGCTGCGTCAAGCCCTAGTAGATACTGGAGAGACGCACATAATGATAGGCAAAGCCGTAGCCGCCACCTTTCTCGTGGCAGCGCTACTCTTCACCGGAGCACTCCTCTACACCGACAAAACACCCCGCCAGCTCATCAACAGCATAGCCAGGCACATAGCACCCACGGCAACAGAGGCGCCGACAACCAGCCCAGCGGCGACGAGCTACACCTACTACACCTACCACTACAGGCTGGAGGCGCAGGGACTCCAGACACTGGAGTACGACACGGAGGTACACATAGTCTCCAGGAGCAGCGACACAGCCTGCTTCACCTACAGGGTGCTGAGGACACAGGTAGGCAGGCCGAGCGACGCCAGGGACTTCATGCGGGGCTTCATGCAGGCCCCAGAGGGGGCGCGGATATGCACCCAGCTAGACCCCTCAAGCTACACCGCCAAGTACTACTTCACAAAGCCAAGCATCACCGGGACAGCCCACATAACCTACGGCCCCAGCGGAGAGCTGCACGGAACAGCCAGGGTACGGGGCGGCGTCCTCCAGTCAATGGAGCTAGACGGCGCGCTCCCCGGGACCGGGCACGTCCACCTAGAGGTAACACTCACGGCGCAGCGCTAAGAGGGGTAATGGAAAGGGCGTAGAGGAGCAGGAACCCATCCCCGTGTTCTCCCCGGCGGGGCCCCTATGCCAGGCCCCGCTTCCGCAGCTCCTCCTCGCGGAGCACGCGGCGCAGTATCTTACCCACAGCGCTCTTGGGCAGCTCCCTCCTAATCTCCACCTCCTTCGGCACCTTGTAGGGCGCCAGGTGGCGCCTCGCATGCTCCAGCACATCCTCCGGGGTCAGCTTGTCCTCGCAGCCCGGCTTCGGCGACACGAAGGCCTTGACCCTCTCACCGACCCTGGGGTCGGGCACCCCTATCACGGCGGCGTCCTGGACGCACGGGTGCCGGTAGAGGACCTCCTCGACCTCCCTCGGGTAGACGCTGTAGCCCTTGTACTTGATTATGTCCTTCTTCCGGTCCACTATGTAGAAGTAGCCGTCCTCATCCATCCGGGCCATGTCGCCGGTGCGTAGCCAGCGGTGGCCACAGCACTCGAAGAACACCTTCCTGTTGGCCTCCTCGTCTATGTAGCCTTTCATGACCTGGGGGCCGCTGACCACCAGCTCCCCTACCTCGCCGGGCGGGAGGAGACGCGGCTCCTCCGGGTGCGCTATCGCGGCCAGCGTGGAGGGGACGGGGAGCCCTATGCTGCCGGGCCGGGCCTCGCCGTAGATGGGGTTGATGTGCGTCACAGGGCTTGCCTCGGTCAGGCCGTAGCCCTCTCGGAGCTTGGCGCCGGTTAGCTTCTCGAAGCCCTCCGCCACGGCCCTGGGGAGGGCCCCGGCGCCGCTTATGCAGACCTCTAGGCTGCGGAGGCTGTAGCGCCGCAGCTTCTCCTCCCCCAGCGCGAGTATCTTCGAGTATATCGTGGGCACGCCGTGGAATATGTTCGCCTTGTACCTGTCTATGTCGCGTAGTATCCTCTCGATCTCGAACCTGGGGTAGACGAGTATCGTCGCGGCGCGGTAGATGCCGGTGTGGAGGACAGCGGTCTGGCCGTAGATGTGGAACCAGGGCAGCACGCCGACCATCACGTCCTTGCCTTTCCGGCCCCTCTTCCACCACGCGTCTATCTGGAGCACGTTCGCTACAAGGTTGTAGTGGGTCAGCATGGTGCCCTTGGGGACCCCGGTGGTGCCGCCGGTGAACATCAGCGCGGCCACGTCCCTCCGGGGGTCTATCTCCACCTCCGGGGCCCTGGGCTGGCTCTCCTTCAGCACCCTGGTGAGGAGGTGGTCCCTCCCGGCCCGTAGCCGGAGCCGGGGCTTCCGGCCAGCGAGGCGGTAGAGGAGCGCCTTCGCCCTAGGGAGGTACTCGTCCACGCCAGTGTAGATGACTGCCTCGGGCTCGGCGCCGTGCTCCTCGATGGCGCTTAGAACCTTGTCCTGGAACATGTCGAGCGCGACCAGTATCCTTGCCCGGCTCTTGCGCAGCTGCCTTGCGAGCTCGTAGCCCGTGTACAGGGGGTTAACCGGGGTAACCGCCGCGCCCGCCTTCAGGGCGCCGTAGTAGGCTATGACGAACTGAGGAGTGTTGGGCAGGAAGAGTGCCACGACGTCCCCGGGCCCCACGCCCCACTTGTCGCGGAGGGCCCGGGCGAACCGGTCAACGGCCTCCCCGAGCTCCCGGTAGCTCACCCTCCTGCCGTAGAACACGAGGGCGGCGCGGCCCGGGAACCCCCGGACACTGTCGTCGAGGAAACGGAACAGGGGGACCTCAGGTACCTCGACGTCGACCGGCACATCCTCGTCGTAGTGCTTGGCCCAGACACGGGCCTCAATATACTCGCGGAAAACACGGAGACTCTCCTCGTCGGCGCCGCCAGCGCCACGGGCCTTGGCCTTGGCTACGGCCTCCACGGCCATCCACCCATCAACACGGGGCGGGTAACTCCGGGGGCCGCGCCTCCGCGGCCCCTCGGGGGAGGGGAGGAGTGATGCAGCGATGACGGTGTAGGCTGAGGCGCTGCGCCCCGGAGGAGGGTGGTTTTGGAAGGCGCCTCGGGGGTAATAAAGCCGGGGCGCGGGGCCCGTGGATGCGGGGCTAGTCCTTCGCCGCCTCGAGCATGCGGCGGAGCTTCATGGTCTCTATCACGTTGCCGGTTATCTTTAGCTTGCCGAACATGAAGGCCTTCATGGCGTCCATCTCGCCGCGGAGCATCTTGAGCAGCGTGTCGGGGTCGGTCTTGAGCACAGCTGTGGGCTTCTCGTGGCGGCCCTCGGCGATGCGTACCTCGCCGCCGGCTATCTCGATGTAGAAGGCTGTGCCGTCGCTGAGCTCGAACTGGAAGACCCTGTTCCAGGTCTTCATCTCGTCGCCTATCTTGGCCTTAGCCTTCTCGGCCACCTGCTCGAGGAGGGGCTTCACCTGCTCAAACACGGACACGGCTGCCACGCCTCCACATCCAATAGCGGGGCCGTGGAGCTATTTGAGGCTACGCCGCCGGTAGCCCCGCCCCTAGTGGAGGAGCCGCGCCGCGTAGCTGGCTACGATGAACAGCACCAGGTATGTGCCGAGGAGGAGCGTGAGGATGAACATCACTGGCGCATAGGCGACGTGGTAGGCGAGGCTGTGGAGCCTGGCCGCGTAGGGCCGGTAGAGCCTCGTGTAGAGGAGCTCGTAGTCCGCGGCCGCGAGGCCCATGCCCACGAGGGGGGCCAGGATGTAGGCTGAGAGGCTCCTGCTGCCGGCGAGGACGAGGAAGAGGGGGGCCAGCATGAGGCCGCCCGCTGTGCTCCAGAGGACCGCCTCTAGCGCGGCCCAGGCGCCGTAGGGTGCGTCGTACTGGCTCGCGACCGCGGCGCCCGCGGCGGAGACGAGGAGCAGCGCGGCGTAGACCGTGTAGGCGATGCGGGCCCTACTCGTCAAGGCAGGGGCATGCCTCCCCGGCTGGGTGTCACCGGGTAGTCCATGCTTAAATCCGATGCCCCCCGAGGCAAAGGAGGCGGCCCGCCGCCAGGGGTGTGCACGTGTCTTGACCCGTCGCCGCGTCGCGATTGTTGGCGTGGGGCACTCCAAGTACGGGTACCGCTACGACGTGAACCTCCAGGAGCTCGCATGGGAGGCGATTAAGCAGGCCCTCGAGGACGCGGGCCTCGACCAGAAGAGCATAGAGTACGTGGTCTACGGCAACGTCGGCGTCTGGAGCAGCGAGCCGCTCCCCGCGGTGGCGATAAACGAGTACGCGGGCCTCACCCCCGCGGGCACCATGAGGGTTGAGGCCGCCTGCGCCACGGGGAGCGCGGCGATAAAGGCAGCCTACGACGCCGTCGCGAGCGGCATGGCCGACATAGCCATGGCAGTCGGCGTGGAGAAGATGAACGAGTCCCCCACCCCGATAGTCGTAGAGCTCATCGGGAGGGCCGGGAACTACTTCTGGGAGTTCGAGAACTTCGGCCTCACCTTCCCCGGGTACTACGCCCTCTACGCCACCGCCTACATGGCCGCCACCGGGGCAACCGAGGAGGACCTCTGCCGCGTCGCGGTGAAGAACCACTACTACGCCGCCCGCAACCCCAAGGCCCACTTCCCCAGGGAGATAACCCTCGAGCAGTGCATGCAGAGCCGCTACATAGCCTGGCCCCTCAAGCTCTACGACTGCAGCCCCATAACCGACGGCGCGGCCGCCGTCATCCTCGCGAGCGAGGAGCTGGCCAGGAAGATAACCGACACACCCGTCTGGATCAAGGGCGTGGGCGTGGCCAGCGACACCTCGAACATAAGCAGGAGGCCCGACTTCCTCGTCCGCCGCGGCGTCGTGGAGGCCGTGAAGAAGGCGTACAGGATGGCAGGCATAGACTACGAGAACGCCGCTAAGCAGGTCGACCTGGCCGAGGTGCACGACGCGTTCACGATAGCTGAGATACTGAGCTACGAGGAGCTGGGCTTCGCCAAGAGGGGTGAGGGCTACAAGCTGATACGCGAGGGCCAGACCTACATCGGCGGCCTAATACCCGTCAACGTGAGCGGCGGCCTGAAGGCAAAGGGCCACCCGCTAGGCGCCACCGGCGTGGGGATGGCCGCCGAGATAGCGACCCAGCTCCGCGGCGAGGCCGACAGGGGCCGCCAGGTCCCGGTTAAGAACGGCGTCGGCGTCGCCAACAACGTTGGAGGCACCGGTCACTATGCCTACGTCTTCGTCTACAGCCTCCAGCCCTAAGCCCAGTCTTTCACATCCATTACTGCATGGGAAGGCGTGAACGGGGTGAGGCGTGTGAGCCAGAAGAAACAGATGGAGGAGTACATGAAGCAGGTAGAGGCCTTCGTGGAGGAGGCTAAGAAGAGCACCGGGCTCCCCATAATCCCGGACCAGAAGACCGGCTCCGCGCTCTGGTTCGACCAGCGCAGCCTAACCCTCCGCTACACGATAAGCGTTGAGAGGATACGCCGCTTCTTCGAGGGACTCGCCGAGGGCAAGCTCCTGGCAACGAGGTGCAAGCGCTGCGGCCGCGTCTACTTCCCGCCCCAGGCCGACTGCCCCCACTGCCGGGCAAGCGACATGGAGTGGATAGAGATAGGCAAGGAGGGCGAGCTACTAACATACACAGTGATATACACCAAGCCAGCCAGCTTCGCCCACTACCCCGACTACGCCGTCGGCGTCGCCAGGTTCCCGCCCGGGGTCAACGTGCTCGCCTGGATAAGGGAAACCGACCCCAGGAAGCTACGCGTCGGCATGAAGGTGCGCTGGGAGATAGTAAGGAGGCAGCCAGAGAACTACCTCACCTATGAACTCGTCCCCGTCGAGCAGGAGGAGCAGCCGGGGAGCGGGGAGAAGGAGGCCTAAGGCCCCCGCCCCCGGGCCCCGGC
>JALUFI010000325.1 GCA_027043685.1 Pyrodictiaceae archaeon | reverse complement strand
GAAACGTCGCCTGAAGAGATAAGGAAAGAACGCCTCTTCGGAGGGCTCAGCTGTCCTGGCCTTCAACACAGCCCTGGACGCCACGGTTCAGCTGAGCCGGCGAGAGACCTCATCACGGCCCCAGGGGGCGGGGAAGGACGGGGCCCGGCGCCCCTCTAAACCCTAGCCATTGGGAAGCGTTACTCCACCTTCGGCGCCAGCAGGTACGTCACCTTGCCCCCCGCGGGTAGCTGGAACTGCAGCCGCAGCGGCATCTCCGACGCGTACTCGATTACTATCGTGTCAGCGACCTTTGTGAGTGAGAGCACGTGCTTGAGGTAGTCAATGCTGTACGCGGCCTTGCTCGGCTCCTTGACCTCGAACTCGACGACAGCGGGTGTATCGCGCTTTATCTTAGCCTCGGCCACGGCGGCGCCTACGCCCCTAATTATCAACGTATCCTCGTCAGGTGCCTCAAACTCGACCGTGTCGCCAACCGCCTCAGCGTCCTTCAGGGCATTCTTGAAGGGGTCGACTATCATCGCCACGCGCACCTTGAACTCCAGCTGGGCCTCCGGTATCTCGGGGACCGGTACCTCCAGGTTAAGCACCTTGTACCTCTTTATCGTGGCCCCGACGATTGACCAGGTTACGTGGTCCTCTGTCACCTCTATGTCTAGCTTGTCGCCCTTCTTGCCCCTCTTCACTATCTTGGCCGTATTAGCTACGTTGAAGCCCAGCTCAACCTTGTCGCCCTCAACCTCGTACTCAATAAAGCTCTCCGGGGGAAGCTCAATGATTATCAACGCGACGTGCGCCGGGTCAACGGCGACGGCCTTTACGCCCTTATCCGGGGTTATAGTCATGTTGACCTCGTCAACAATCTTCGCAAGGGAGTCGAGTATGTTGTAGAACGACTTAGCGTCCGGGTAGGATAGACGCGCCTTAGCCAAGCCTCCCTTTCCCCCGGGGAAGGGTAACCCCGGGCTGCGATATAAGAGCCCGTGGAGCCCCTTGCCGTGCAAAGGGCAAGACAGATTACGCCACATAGAGCGAGCCCAGTCACCGCAAGGCATTGTCACTCCGCGCCTCTCCCCGGGGCGCTCCCTAAATGGGGCCGCTTCCCGGCGGCCCTCCTCCTCAGCGGGCCCCCCGGGCAAGGGTAGGGTGGCGAGATGAGCGTGGACAGCGAGCTAGTGGTTGAGCGATGGAGGGCTGTAAAGGAGCGCGTCGACGCCGCCATAGAGGAGGCTCTCCGCGGCCTCCCAGAGGCCGATGCGGTGGAGGCTGCAAGGTACATAGCGATGGGCGGGAAGAGGCTACGCGCATTCATAGTTGTCGAGGTGGCGACGGCCCTAGGTGCCGACCTAGAGGAGGCCCTCGACGCCGCCGTCGCCGTGGAGCTGGTCCACGCGGCCAGCCTGGCGCTCGATGACATCATAGACGAGGACGTGGTGCGCAGGGGCTCAGAGGCTGCCTGGATACGCTACGGCGTGAAGAAGACCGTCATGGTATCAAACCTGCTGATCCCGTATGCGCAGCAGATGGTGAGCAACCGCTACGGCCCCGAGGCGCTCCGCAGGACGGTGAAGGCGTGGCTCGACATATCCCGCGGAGAGGTAATGGATGCCTTCATGCCTCCCGGGTCGGACGGCGACGCCTACCTCGAGATGATAAGGTTGAAGACGGGTGCACTCTTCCGCCTATCCTCGGAGCTCGGCGTCCTGGCGGCTAAGCGACCCGACCTGCTCCCCCTGGCCTCCGAGTACGGGGAGACCATAGGGATAGTCTACCAGATAGCCGACGACATACGTGACAGCCGAGACCCGGAGAAGGTTGCGAGGGAGCCGAGCCTGAGGCTCTTCAAGAGATGGGCGCCCACGGAGGAGAAGGCCCTCGCCGCGATGAGAGTGTTCCTCGAGAAGGCGAGGGAGCTAGCCGACCGCTTCCTAGGCACCATAGACACCGTTGTGAAGGTAATCCCGGAGTTCGT
>JALUFI010000324.1 GCA_027043685.1 Pyrodictiaceae archaeon | reverse complement strand
GCTGAGCGCGTCTACTACGGCGCAGAGTCGACGGGGAGGAGAGAGGAGGATCTCCTGCTCCGGAGGAGCTACGAGCTTAGCTACGTGAGGGGCGAGCCGCCGGAGAGGATGCCGGCCCAGCCGCCGTACACGCATGTGGCCATCCTTGCACAGATTCTGCCGGAGGAGCGGTGGAGGGAGGAGGCGCCCCGGAGGCTTGCTGCGAGCGGCCACATGCCGCGGGAGCCAAGCGGCTTCGACCTCGAGAGGCTCATGTCGCTGCTACCCAGGGCCCGGCGCTGGGCTGAGCTGTACGCGCCGCCACAGTACCGTGTCCGGCTCCTGGAGGAGCTGGGGGACGAGCTGAGGGGCAGGGTGCCTGAGGAGTACCGGGAGCTGCTCCGGGGGCTCTGCAAGAGGCTCATGGAGCTCGAGTCGTGGGACGAGGAGTCAATCAAGAGGGCTATGATTGAGTATGGTAGAGGCTGGGACTCTGCTAGGAGGAGGAGGTTCTACCGCTACCTCTACCTCGTGCTGCTTGGCAGGGAGAGTGGGCCGCGGGCCGCTCCCCTGTTCTCGCTGCTGCCCAGGGAGTTTGTGCGGAGGAGGTTCTGCGAGGAGCTATAAGCCCGGATTCACGACGGAGAGCTGTAGTAAACGCGCGAAAAACTCTTTTAAACTCCTAGGGGCCGCTACAAGGCATGGGAGCACCCCACCCACCACAACGGGGGTATACATGCCTTGACAGACCCTCTAGCCCCCGAGCTGGGGCTCACCAGGATAGTACACGGGAAGCACGGAGGAGACAACAAGGAGACACACTTCACTAACGTGACTAGGATGAAGTGCCTACTCAAGTGCGCCCTCTCCCTCAACGAGGAGGAAGCCCAGGTGCTATCATTCCTAATAACCCACGGCAGGGGCGCAATAGCCAAGGAGATAGCCGAGGCGCTCGGCAGAAACCCCGAGGTCGTGCGCCGCGCCCTACGCGGCCTCTACGCCAGAAACCTGGTTGTCCGGAAGCCCTACCCGCTCCGCAAGGGCGGCCGTGCATACATGTACGAGGTGCCCCACAGCCTGGTCGAGACGCTAATGGATATCTGCAGCAGGGTAGACGCCCTCATAAAGTCCGTGGCGGCGAACAAGCAGAGGCAGCAGCAGTAGCCTCGCCGAGAATAAAGACAGCCGAATCCTCTCCTCTACTCTATCGGCTCCAGGCCCGCGAACGCGAACATTGCGCGATACCTCTCACCGTTAAGGAACTGCAGCCTCAACCCCCTCTCCCGGATCCTTTCCTCGACATCCCCCGCAGCAAGGCCCAGGGGGTCGTACTTGTCGCTGGCGAGTATGAAGCTGTTCATATAGCTAAAGGATGGCACCCACACATCGTACTCCACAGCGTAACGGAACACAGGCCTAACAGAGTCCATAACCATCCGGAAGGCCTTGCTAAATAGCGTAGAGTTACCAGCCTGAACAACAACAACACCATCGCTTGTCAAGACGCTCTTGACTAGCCGGAATGCCTCCTCAGTGTAGAGCTGAGCCGCTATCTCAGAGCCATAGGGGTCCGTGAGATCCATTATGACTACGTCGAACTTCTCGCCCCTCTCAGCCGCGCCACGCACATACTCGAACCCATCCATGGCGTAGACGCGGCTCCTCGGGTCCTCGAAGGCGCCCTGGTGCCACTCCGGGAGAAACTCCTTAGCTACACGGATAACCTCCTCGTCAATGTCAACCATCACCGCCTCCTTGACGCTTGGGTGCTTCAGCGCCTCCCTCAGTGTGGCGCCCTCGCCACCGCCCAGGATGAGGACGCGGCGGGGCCCTGGGTGGAGTAGCATGGCGGGGTGCACGAGAGCCTCGTGATAGATGTACTCGTCGACCTCACTGCTCTGTATGAGCCCGTCCAGCACAAGCGTCTTGCCGAAGCCGCGCAGCCGGACAACCATTATCTCCTGGTACCTTGACCTCTTCTTCAACAATACCTCCTC
>JALUFI010000323.1 GCA_027043685.1 Pyrodictiaceae archaeon | reverse complement strand
AAGACCGTGGAGCCGATAGAGGGGATAGTAGTCCTCAAGGTACCCGGCAGGATACGGCAGCTCGCCCAACGCGTCGCCGAGGCCCGCGGCCTGGAGCTCTGGAGGCCCTAGCGGCAATGCCCTTCGAGGTCTTCAGCCTCGTCGCGGACCGCTACGACGAGTGGTACCGGAGGCACCGAATCACCGCTGAGAACGAGGCCAGGCTCGTGGAGAGAGCCGTCCAGGGGCTCCCACGGCCCTGGGTAGAAGTGGGCGTCGGCACCGGGTTCTTCGCCCAGAGACTTGGCGCCGAGCTAGGCGTGGACCCCTCCCTCGAGATGCTCCGGGTCGCCCGGCGCCGCGGAGTGGAGGCGGTGCAGGCCCTGGGCGAGGCGCTACCCCTCCGCGAAGCCTCGGTGGGCGCCACGGCACTGGTGGTGACCCTCTGCTTCCTCGACGACCCCCTACCCGTCCTCCAGGAGGCCGCGAGAGCCACCAGGCCCGGCGGCGGGGTCGTGGCCTGCATAGTGCCCCGGATGAGCCCCTGGGGCACCTTCTACCGGGAGCGGGGGAGCGGCGGCCACCCCCTCTACCGGGTCGCCAGGTTCTACACCGTCGAGGAGCTGCTTAGCCTCCTCCCCCACGCCGGCCTCGTGGCGGAGAGGATACTCGTTAGCATAAGCTACGGGCCCCTGGAGCAGCCCGTCCCCGAGGAGCCCAGGGAGCCCCTCAGCCCAGGAGACGCGGAGCGCTACGGCTTCGCCTGCGTAACGGCCAGGAAACCCGGGTGAAGCGAGGGGGCGCGGGGAAACAGGAGGGCTGCTCACCGGGGCTGCCTAGGCTAGGCCGCCCGTGCTGCCGCTGGCTGCGCGGCGCTTCCTCTCAAGCCTCTTCTTTATCATCTTCAGCCTGATAACCTCCTCCCTCATGCGGTCGTCGAGCACCAGCTTGATGTACTTTATGCTCTGCTCAGTCCTCGGAATAATCACGTTGTCGAGGGTGTTTATCTGGCGCTGCGTGTCCCTCAGCTCGGCGAGCAGCCTTCTCAGCGAGTACTCTATCTCCACCACCTTCAGCATAGCCTCAAAGGCCTCCAGGAGCTTCCTCCTAGCCTCCACTATCGAGGGGCTGAGCCTTGCAACCGCGCCCGGGGAGTCGGGTATGCTGCTGGGCAGAAGCTTGATCTCCGGCACCTTGACTGCGAAGAGCACCCTGGTGCCGATGTCGGCGCTGAGCGTCGGGGGAGCCTCCTCGGCGGCTGACTCGACCTGGGGGAGCCCGGTTGTGCTGAGCCCGGCGAGGTAGAGCTGGTAGGCCTCCATGAGCTTCGACGCCGCCTCCTCGTAGGCCCTCTTGTACTCCTCGCTCGTCTGCCTGACGTAGAGGATGAGGACGTCCCTCTTCTCCTCGAGAACCCTCCTTATCCTCTTCAGCGACTTCAGCTCGTTGCGGAGCCGTATGAGGTTAATCTTTGTGGGGAGCACGCGCTCCCCGAAGAAGCTCATGCCGCCTTCGCCTCCGCCGCTGCGCGGCGCCTACGGTACTTGGGGTGGTACTTGCGTATGTACTCGTCCTTGATGCGGTAGAGCTCGCTCTCCGGCAGCACCGCCAGCACCTCCCAGGCGATGTCGAGCGTCTCCTCTATGCTGCGGTTCTCGTAGAAGCCCTGCTTGATGAACCTCTGCTCGAATAGCTCCGCGAACCGCAGGTAGCGGCGGTCCACCTCGCTGAGGCTCTCCTCGCCGACTATCGCTGCGAGGCTACGCAGCTCCACTGCGCGGCTGTAGGCGGCGTATAGCTGGTCCGCGACGTTTGCGTGGTCCTCCCTGGTGCGCTCGAAGGCCTCGCCCTTGAGACGGGAGAGGCTCATCAACACGTTGACCGGCGGGTAGATGCCGCGGTTCCACATCTCGCGGCTCAGAACTATCTGGCCCTCGGTTATGTAGCCGGTTAGGTCGGGTATCGGGTGGGTTATGTCGTCGTTGGGCATCGTGAGGATG
>JALUFI010000322.1 GCA_027043685.1 Pyrodictiaceae archaeon | reverse complement strand
GGAGGAGGCCTAGGAGGAGATCCCTCGCCTCCCGGCTCGAGGGGTTGTCGCTCGTGCTCAGCGATGTCAGCGGCTACCTCGTGTCCCCGTTCTTCGCCGCCTCGTTCGCCCCGGACAGGCTGGAGGAGACGCTGAGGCGTGGGGTACAGATGCGCCTCGTAGCCGAGGCCGTGGACAAGGTTGTCGAGGCGGCTGAGACAAGGGCTGAAAGGAAGGGGCGCAGGGAGCTTTCCGAGGAGGGGGTGCGAGAGCTACTCAGGAGATACAGCATAGACAAGGCAGAGACCGTCAGGGAGGAGGACGACGTGAGGATAACCAGGTTCATGGGGCACTACTTCGCGGAGTACCAGTACGTGTTCAGAAGGGCCGGGGGCGAGCTGGTGAGGGAGCTGGGAGGCGGCCTCGGCGCAGGCATCACGATTAGGCAGCCCGCGTCGCTGCTATCCCCCGTGCTCGCGGCATAGGAGGCCCTCCAGAACATTGTCCCGAGGTACGGCGAGGTGTACCCGGTCTACAGGGTATTCAAGGTAGACGAGGGCGGCAAGACCGGGTACATAGTGGTCTTCATGCTAAAGAAATTCAACCCCTCCTAGGATTTTCCCGGAGAGCTACTCGTTGCTCTCGTACACCCTGTGCCTTATCACTATCGTGTTCCCGCCCATCTCGTCGTTGTAGCGTACCGCCGCCCAGCCGTCCGGGTGGATGTTTCCGTGCTCGCTAGGGTCGTTCTCAAACTCAATGTCCTCGGCAAGGTCTGCCGTGAGCTCTGCGAGTAGCACTATCTTCTTGAGTATCTCCTCGCTGAGCCTCCTAGGGTCGGCCCGTCCAGCACGACTGTCAATTCCCGTGCCAGCGTACCCGGCTCCTCCCTGTACTCTATCCTCATCGTATTGCCGTCCACCTCCACCTTCTCTATGACTATGCGCCCCAGTAGCTCCTCGAACACCGCCCGTCACCCCCTAGGCGCCCTAGTCCCGGGTAGTCTGCCTATGATGAGGACTGCCAGGATGTCCCCTACGAGCACCAGCGTCAGGATTGCCAGGAGCCAGGGCCCCTGGATGCCCTTGGCCGCCGTGACCGTCCTTGTCACGGTCTCCGTGGCGGTAGAGGTGGCCGTCGTACTGGTAGTGACCGTCTTCGTCACCGTGGCCGTCTCCGTCACGGTCTTGGTTACTGTCACCTCTGCCGGCCTGGCCCACTTGTTCGCGGCGCTGACCTTGTAGAGTTGCACTAGCTGCTCCATCGCCACTAAGACCAGCCTGCCCCCGAGCATCCCGGCGTGGGCCTGCACAGGCTCCACGGAGACCACTACGCGGCCACGTAGCCACGGCGCGAGCGCGGCGAGGGGCAAGAACCAGCTAGTAGCGCCCCCGGGCACCACCACAGCCTCCGAGCCGTGCACGTACACCGCGAGGGGCTCATCCCCGACTGTGGTGAGCAGGTCGAGGCCCCTCAGCACCACCGTTCCCGTCGCGTTGTCGAGGTAGGTGCCCCAATGAACAAGTTGCACCAGGCCAAGCCATAGAGTAGCTTATAGCTCTTTTCCTACGTGGTGACGCTCGCTGTCTAGGAGTGGTCGTTGAACAACACCTCTATAGAGGAGTGTTTGGTGTTTGCTCTCTCCTGGGCCGGGGGAGAGGGCTTAGGAGGAGGGGGCTAGAAGCACCTGTAAAAAACCGTTGGGGGGTCTTTCTCCTCTCCCTTCGGCCCCTTCCCCTTCTCCCCGTTACCAGATGAAGAACAGGAAGAAGGGAAAGAGGGCCGCTATTAGAGACGCGGGGATCCCGAACCCGAGCACCTGGACTCACCTCCTACGGCCCTTTTTTCATCTATATACTTGCGTTGCTCCTCTCGTATAGCTCTGGGTCACAGCAGCGACGAGGAGGGATGTCAGCAACATATATAAGTATCATTTATAAGTAGCCGCCAAGAACTTGAAAGACGCCGCATAGCCGCAAACAAGGTAAAAACTAGTGAAA
>JALUFI010000321.1 GCA_027043685.1 Pyrodictiaceae archaeon | reverse complement strand
TAGCCGCCGCGACGAGCATCGCCGGGCTAGGCGTCTCCCGGGGCGCCGCCTCGGGCGCCGCGTGGCTCGCTGCCTCGGCGCTGCTCCGCGTCGAGGCCAACGCTGAGGGTGTGCTGCTCTCCCCGCTGGGCCGGGGCTCCGCCCCGCCGGCCCCAGTGGCCGCTGCCCTGGCTGCCTCGGCGCTCCTGCTCGCCGGGCTCCTCGGCCTCGCCCCGGGCGAGCCTAGGTGGGCAACGTTGGTCGGCCTCGTGGCCGCAGCGCTGGCCGTCGCTGCTCTGGCCTCGCCCATGCTCCTCCCCCTGGCGGGGCTGGTGGCTGGGGCCCGGGCTGCGCTGGGGATGCACTACTGGGCCCGGAGCGTGGAGCCGCGTTGATGAGGGCTGCCCACGTCTCCGCGGGCCTGGCCTCCGCCGCCGCGGCTTCGTGGCTCCTCGGTGGCTGCCCCGCCGGGCTCCCCGCTGCCTTGGCTGCGCTCTGGGGCGTCGCGGGCTCCCTGGCCCCGGACTATGACCTCCGGCGGGGCCACAGGGTTCTAGGCCACAACGTGTTCGCGCTCATCCTCTTCACGGCCGCCGCCTACGCCGCCACGCTTCTCCTCGGCGCCCCGCCGGGCCTCGCCCTGGTGGCGGCCGTGGGTGCGGCGGCGGGGTACGCCTCCCACCTCCTCCTGGACGCGTTGACGGTGCGGGGCGTCGCGCTCCTCTACCCCCTGACGAGGCGCAGGTACCGCGCTGCTAGGCTGAGGAGCAGCAGCGCGGCGGCCAACGCGGCAGTGGTGCTGGCCTCGTGGCTCTTCTTCACCCTCTACGCGCTCCGCTGCGGCCTCGCGGGCGCCCTCCATGGCTAGCCGGTGAGCAGCACGTAGACACCTATGGCTGCGAGAAGGAGCGCCGAGACCGCCTCGGAGAGGGCGGCGTGCCTGGTCAGGGCCTCCTGGATCCTCCTGGCCCTCGTGGCGGCGGCCGCTGCGAGCCCTATCGCTGCGAGGGGGGCGACGAAGACGGCGTTGTAGAGGAGTAGGAGCGCCGCGAGCATCGTCAACGGGGTTCCCCGGGCCCTTGCGTAGGCTATGAAGGCGAAGAGGGGCCCGGAGCTGCAGGGCAGCAGGGTCATGCTGGCGAGGAACCCGAGTACGGCGGCCGCGGCGGGGCCTGCAGCCGCTGCCCTCACTGCGCGCCTCGCGAGCCAGCCCCCGGAGCCCCCGGCTCCGCGGCCGAGCGCGAGCCTGGCGGCGATGCTGGCTGCGTAGAGCAGCGCGGCGGCCCCGAGCAGCCACGTGGGGAGAGCCATTGACGCTACTCCCACTCCGAGGCCTATGAGCAGGTAGCCTATGTACACGGCCGCGGTGAACGCGGCGGCGCAGCGGGCCACCCCGCGGGGCCCCTGGGAGAGCCCGGCGGCGAGCAGCAGCGCGGTGTAGACGTAGAAGGTGCAGGGGTTCACGCTGTCCACGGCAGCGTCGGCCAGCAGCGCTGCAAGGAGCCCCAGGTCCATGCTCCTTCACCCGGCCCCCTCTACGGGCCTGGCTGCCCGGAGCGCGTCCCGGCAGATAGCCTTGGACAGCTCCTTCACCGCGTCGCCTGTCAGCACGTCTACGAGCCTCGTGCCCCAGTAGACCGGCACCCCGCCGACCCCGGCCGTGCCGCCACGGAGCGCCCTGAGCCACCAGCCCCGGTCACGCAGCTCCCCGACCTCGACGAGGAGGAGCCTCCCCGCGCTGCACACAGCCACCACCGGGACGCCCCTCGCCAGGCCACGGTTGTAGAGCGCGGTGAACGCGTCGCTGCAGACAATGCTCTCCCGGATATCGCAGAAAGCCACGGGGTAGCCGAGCCCCGGCAGCCAGTCCTCCATCGCCCTGCAGTGGGGGCAGCCCCGGAGCCCGAGGATGACCAGCTCCAGTGGCGTGCAGACAGCGTTGCCTGCTCCGCCGCTGCAGCCAGTGGAGCCCTCCGTGGCGGAGCCCGTGGAGGCGGCGGAGCTG
>JALUFI010000320.1 GCA_027043685.1 Pyrodictiaceae archaeon | reverse complement strand
ACCTCGTGGAGCAAGTGAGACGCATACCGGTGTTCACGGCGGCCATGAGGCTAGTCGAGAACCATGCCCGTAGATTGCTGGAGCGCTACCGCGGGGGCGTGGCCGGAGCCACGGCGAGCTACCTCTACGGAGAGGTCATAGAGCCCGCGGCGAGGCCGGCGCTTGCAATCGAGAACGCGCTCGGCGTGTCGCCCGGCCCTGCGCTCCTCAACGCCCGACTAGTGGATGCCGTGGATGGGCTGGCGAGCCTCTACCGCGACGCGTTGCTGCGAAAGCTGCTGGTCGCGAGAAAGGAGGCGGAGTAGAGGCGCTGCTCGCCTCCAGCCGGTTGAAGCAAAAACCCGTTGGCCGAGGCGGAGTAGGGCTCCACAAGAGGGAGCTTAGAAGCCGAAGAGGCTCTCGAGGCCAGCCGCCAGCTCCTCCTCGCTGACCTCTTCCTTCTTCTCCTCCTCTTCCTTCTTCTCTTCCTCCTTCTTCTCCTCGGCGGCGGCAGGCGCTGCCGGGGCGGCGGCAGCGGCGGGCGCGACCGGCATCGCGGTCGCGCTCTTGATGACCTCGTCGATGTTTATGTTCTTCAGCGCAGCGACCACGGCCTTGACGCGGGCCTCGTCAACCTGTATCCCAGCAGCCTCGAGAACCTTCTTGAGGTTCTCCTCGTTTATCTCCTTGCCGGCTGCGTGGAGCATCAGGCTAGCATATATGTACTCCATTTCAGACGCCCTCCTCACCCATGGCTATCCGTGAGCCCTTTTCCCGGGAGCCACGCAGCCCCGGGGGCGACCCTACTTTATCTTTCCGCCCCGGCGAAGCAGCGCCGCGAGCCGCGACTCCGGGCCAGCAGCGGCTACCGGCATTGCTTCAGTGTTCATCGCGGCCGCGGCATAACCGTCGGCCGACACGAGTATAACGCCTAGGTTGTCGCCTCCCATGAGCCTTGTGTGCCTCGCTACAGCGGCCTCAGCGGCAGCGGCTACCGGCACGCCCTCCCGTAGCAGCTCAACGGCGTAGATGCAGGGCCTGGCGAGGAGTATGGTCTCCCCTATACCCGTGGCTGCACATGCGCCCACGCCGTTCTCTGCATAGAACCCTGCGCCCGGGACCGGGGAGTCACCCACCCTGCCCGGGTGCTTCATCATAATGCCCCCGGTGCTCGTGCCAGCCGCTGCCTCGCCCCCGGGCCATACGGCTGCAGCGCCCACGGTGTCGCCTCCATAGAGCCTAGCAATGGCCGCAGCGTGGCCCGGGAGCCGGTCCAGCTCACCCTCATTGATCAGCCTCATCATTTCCCTCCATCGCTTCAGCATCCGCTCCTGGGGCCCCGGGTGCCTCGGGAGCCCCAGCCTCTCAGCCAGCCGGTCCGCAGCGGGTCCTGCGAGAATCACATGGGGCAGGTTCCTTGCAACCCACGCAGCCAGCACGATCGGGTTCCTCGGGTAACGCACGGCCGCGACGCCGCCGGCGACGCGCAGGTCTCCAGCCATGAGTCCAGCATCCATCTCGACCTCGCCCTCGTAGTTGACTACGCTGCCAAGCCCCGCATTCAGCACGCCGCTGTCCTCCATGACCCTTATTGCCTCAACCACTGCATCGAAGGCGTTGTTGAGGCCCTGCGCCGCCTCAGCAGCACGCCGCACAGCGGACACTACTTCCTCCTCGCTGCGCAGCCCCTTCCAGCCCCCCGCCCCTCCGTGGACTATGACGGCGGGGAGGCCTAGCCGGAACGGCCCAGCGACGGTCACCCCTTCCTCAGCCACGGCCTCCTCTCCTCCTCCCTCCTCATCAGCTCCTCGGCCTCCACGCGTATCCTCCTCCTAAGCTCCTCCGCCTCCCGGTCCCCGAGCCTCCTGTACCATGGTGCCGCGCTCTCACCTCCCCTCAGCGTCCTAGCGAGCCTAACGACGTTGACCCCGACGTTGTATGCATCGCTGAGCGCCTGCTCATCATCCAGCGCATCGCCTCTTCCATGATAATACGCTGTGCCCCAT
>JALUFI010000319.1 GCA_027043685.1 Pyrodictiaceae archaeon | reverse complement strand
GGTATGTAGGCTACCACTGCCGTCATGTTGTCCCTGCTTCCCCGTTTCTCCGCCTCCTCCACGAGCCTCCTCGCCGCCCTGGAGGGGTCGGCCTCCTCGAGCACTATCCCGGCGAGCACGTCCTCGCCTATAACCTCGTAGACACCGTCCGTCGAGAGCACCACGTAGACCGGCTCCTCCAGCTCGAGGCTCCCGGAGGCTACCTCGGGGCTCTCGTGGCCCAGGTAGGAGGAGAGTACCTCCCGGCCCCCGTACTCGACGCGGTGCTTGGTGCTGAGCATCCTTACTCCACGCGAGTCTATGAGGTGTATGCCCGTGTCGCCTATGTTGAGGTAGTAGAGCCTGCCGCCCTCGACGGGGGCGAGGCACATGGCCAGCGTGGAGGCAGCCCTCCTGCCAGTCTTCTCTATGAACCCCAGCACGCTCCGGTTGGCCTCCATAGCGGCCTCGCGCAGCGCCTCCAGGGGCTCCACGCCGGTGAACAAGAGGTCCACGAGCTTCGCGAAGGAGGCCATAACTCCCCGGCTGCTGGCCTCCCTCCCGTGTCCCACGCCGCCGGCGCCGTCAGCGACTATGCACACCTTGTAAGCGAAGCCACCGGCCCCGCAAGAGGCCACGAGCCCCACGTGGTGGGAGTCCTCGTTCTCCCTCCGGGGGCCCCGGGAGGTGTAGCGGCCCACAACCACGCGGTCGCCCCGCAGCACGCCCCACGCACGGTAGTACACCACGGAGCCCCCGCGTAGCAGCTCGCGGACACCGCGGCGGCCACGCCTAGCTACACCAACGAGCCAGAGACGGGGGGACTCCACACGCACCGGCACCCAGGCCGGGGGCTCCCCGGCCCTGCAGGGAGCAGCGTAGGGGAAGTAGGCGCGTACACGCCTCCCGCTCCTCCAGGACACGTAGACCACGCCGGCGCAGACACGGTACCTTGCAAGAACCGCGGAGACCCAGCTACGGCGCAGACCAATGAACCCCAGGTAGGGGTAGGCCTCCAGGACGCCGGCCACGGCCTGCGAGCCAACGGACCCGGGGCCAGCGGCTGCAACCACGCGGCTAGCCTCAACCCCGCCGAGGCTGGCAACCGAGTACACAACTCCACCACTAAGGCCGCGGTCCGGGCTACAGGCATGGCCGGGGACGAGGGCACGCCTAGCCCTAAGCCGGATGGGCCCAGCCTCTACAGCCTTGCCGCCCGAGGACACGGTCCCTGAACCCCCGCCAAGCCCATCGAGGACGCGGAGCAGTGCCCTCCCGCGGAGAAGCATCCCTATGGGGTCTCCGGCCGGCACCGTGGAGTCGGTCTCGGCGATTAAGGAGGGGCCGTAAAGTAATAACTGCGTAGCCTCTCCTTGCCATGAGTGCGGTTGGCTTAACTAGTGCAGCCGCGAGGTTCCTCCTTGTGCGTGAGGTGGTGGTTGCCTTGGCGCTTGGCGCTAGGCGTCTCCTAGTGCTTGCGCTCGCGGCGGCGCTGCTCGTGGCTGCGGCGCAGGCCGCGTACGCGCAGAAGAGGATAAGCAACAGCCCCTACATCCTCTACCTCACGACCAGCAACCCCAGGGAGGTGAAGACGAGCTTCCACCCCGGCGAGACGATATACATCCGGCTCTCCAACACGGACCCCAACGACCACAAGGTCTCATTCACCCTCGAGATAATAGATCCCAACAACAAGGTCGTAAACACCTACAGCGCAGCAAACATACTCATACCCGGCAACGGGCAGAGACTCATCTACCAGTGGCAGGTACCCGAAGGCGCACCCACAGGACAATGGACCATAACCATAAGGCTGACGGACGACACGGGCGCAACCTACACAGACAGCGTATACTTCCAGGTAGTCGCGCCCGCCCCCGCCGTGCCTCCAGCGCCGCAGAAGCCTGTTCAGCAGCAGGGCGGCGTGCCACTCGCACTAGTGATAGGCATAGTCATAGCGATAGTGGTTGTCGCTGCGCTCGCGGTAGTGCTGGCTATGCGCGGGAAGAAGAAGGCCGAGGAGGAGTACGCACCGCCGGGCGGCGCCCCGGTGCCGGGCACCGGTGCACCGACGGCGCCTGGGCCTACCGGGCCCGTGGCCGGCCCGGTGCCGCCGCCTCCGGCAGCCCCGCCGGCAGGTGAGGAGACCACCGTCGTCCCCGGAGGAGCACCAGCAGCGCCGGCCGCCCCGGCGCCCACGGGCGGCGAGACCGTGGTGACGCTCGCCAAGCTGGTGGCACCGAACGGTAAGGTTATACCGATAGTGAGTACGAGGCAGGCCTTCGGCCGCGAGGACTTCCAGGACATCGTGCCGCCGGAGTCGCTGCGCCTGATCAGCAGGAGGAGCAAGCCGCAGTTCGAGATATTCTTCGACCCCAACACCAAGCAGTTCTACATAGTTGACAACAACAGCGCGAACGGCACCTACCTCAACGGCGTCAACATACGCGGCAAGGGGCCGCAGCCGCTGAAGAACGGCGACAAGATAAGCCCCGCCGGCGTCATAGAACTAACCTTCCAGGCATAACGGGCGCCCATACCCCCTCGGCCCATCTTTTCCGAACGAAGCGTCTCCTCACCCACGCCGTGCCGCATGGACAGCTGAAGGTGTAACCACGCGTTCGCGGACCATGGGTCTCCACGTAGAGCTGCACGGGAGGTGGGACTTGATGCGCATAGGGCTGGGCCGCTTGGCTCTTCTGGCCGCCGTGGCCGCGTTACTGCTGGCCTCCCCGGCTACGGTCTTTGCGGAAAACGCTGCCACTGGCGCCAGCTCGTCTAGCAAGGCTAAGACCTTCTACACGCTCGTCGCCGTCCCCTCGCCGCCCTGCAAGGCTGCCGGGCCCCGGGCGGTGCTGCTCGAGGCCGTTAAGGGCAGCATTGAGACGGTGAATGCGGGGGTCAAGGCTGTCAGTGGTGGCACCGGCCTCGGGGTGGCTGTGTTCAACGTCACCGTTAAAGCCGAGAAGGAGCCGAAGGGATTGGTGCTTGTAGCGTTTACGTGCAACAAGGAGCAGTACCGGTACATCGCCACACCGGTGTGGGGCGGGTTCACTACAGCGCAGCCGCTGTGGCTGATGAAGGCCTACGAAAAGGTCTCCAGCCAGCTAGAGGAGCTGTACAACACAGTCCAGAAGCTCGGCCAGAACTTGACCAAGGTAAACCAGTCACTAAGCAACGCCCTCGAGGGCCTCAACGCCTCTCTCACAGCCGACGTGTCAGCCCTGAATAGCAGTATGATGAAGCTCGCTAAGGGTGTCAACAGGACGCTCAAGAGCCTGGGAGCCAACGTGACGAAGCTCGAAAGGCGGCTCGAAGGAACCGCGAAGACCGTAGACCGGGTGATGGATGAGATACGACGCCTGGGCAAAGAGCTTAGAGCCGTGAATGAGAGCCTTGTTGCGAGGATAGACGCGTTGTCAAGCAACGTAGCAGCCGGGTTCAAGAGCCTTAACAAGACCCTGGAGTTGAGGCTCAAGATGGCTGTCGCTAAGCTTAGCGAGGCTGTATCGTCGAAAACCTCTGCCATCGAGAGTGCCGTCATGAAGCTGAATAGGAGTATTGCTGGCCTGAGCGGGGGCGTCCAGGGCCTCCAGAGCAACGTGGAGGCTCTGGGCGGGCGCGTGAACCGCTCAGAGACGCTGACCATAGCTGTGCTTGGCCTTGTGGTAGTCAATATCGTGCTGCTCGTGCTGCTGTGGAGGAGCGTGCGGTGCAGCGTCGAGGAGCTACAGTGAGGAGGCAGGGAGGGTGGCGTGGTGCCCGGGCATTGGCCTCTGCTTCCCCGCTTCGG
The DNA here is from genome assembly GCA_027043685.1 of Pyrodictiaceae archaeon. GTDB lineage: Archaea > Thermoproteota > Thermoprotei_A > Sulfolobales > Pyrodictiaceae > QNYQ01. The sequence goes on along the minus strand of JALUFI010000319.1, from coordinate 3,619 downwards.
CCTGGGTCTCCTTTCTTCCCTCCCTGGGGGTCTTGGCCCGGCTATTCAACCGGCCCATCCCTTGAGCTAGTCGGCGGCGAGGGAGATTGGGTGGCTTGGGCAGGGGTGGCGGCTTCGAGGAGTACCTTGAGCGGGTGATTAGGCCTACGGCTGCAAGGCTTGTGGCGCAGGAGTATCGTGAGCACGGGGATATTGTTGAGAGGCTTGTCGAGTTTAAGCCTCTTGAGGCTGCTGGCCGGGCTGGGCTCGCGGCGCCGGAGTTACTGATTGGTATCGCTGCATTGGCTTCCGAGGGTGTTGTTGAGGCTTCGTTCGTGGAGCCGACTCTCAGCGACCTGAGGGCCGTGGGGGAGGCGCTGGCTAGGCTTGACGTGGAGTTTCTCTTCGGCAGGCTGGGCATGGCCACGTACAGGAGGCTGGCGGGGGCGCTATGGATGCTCGCGGAGCCCCTGGTTGCCGGGTCCGCGCCGCCGCTCTGCGGGAGGGGCGGCGGGGAGCTGCCCGAGGGGCCCGTGTCTGCCCACCTCGCCGTCCTCCGAGCAGCCGCGTTGGCGAGGCTACTGGCCGGGCAGGCGTGCAGTAGGCTGAGGAGGATACGCGAGGCCCTGGCGAGCGTCGGGGCCGACCCCGTGCTCCTGGAGGCGTTGAGGGAGGAGCTGAGGGGGCTAGCGTCTAAGCTAACGCTGGTCGCCGAAGCCAGGTGCGGGGTGGTTGAGGCCGCTGCCTCGCTGCCCCCGGAGAGGCTGGGGGCCGCGGCGGAGGAGGCTGGTCGGCTGGCCTCGCTGCTCAGCACCCTCCGAGAGGCCTCGGGGGCGGTGGAGGAGGCGGCGCGTGGCCTCGGCTCCAGGGCTGGCCTCGAGGCCCTTGACCGGGCCATTAGCCTGCTCTGCGGCGGCGGGGGCTAGGCGCCGTGGGCCTAGAGGTCTTTGAGCCCTTGGCCTCCGAGGCTGCGCGACTCATACGTGGCCGCATGGACCCGCTTACCAGGGAGCTTCTACTGGAGCCTGGGCCGCTTGAGGGCTCCGAGTGGCTGCTAATCGGCGTCGCGGTGCTCTCGGCCCGGGGCCTCGTGGAGGCCGGGTTCACGGGGCCCAGTGCTGAGGCCGCGAGGCTGCTGGGCAGGGCGCTGGCCAGGCTCGACCTCGCATACGCCTCCGGGACCCTCGGGGAGAACGAGTACCGCTGCCTGAGCCACGTGTTGCTCTCCTTCCTGGGCCGCGGCGCCGGCGACCAGGAGGCACTGCTCCTCGCGGCCGAGAGGACGCGGGAGGCCGCGAGGCTCGGGGTAGAGGCAGCTTGTACCCGTATCCGGCTAGGCGCCGACCCCTGCAGCCTCGTCGGCGTGCTCCGGCGCCTAGCCAGCCTCCCCGCCCTCCGAGCCGGGGGACTGGTGGACCCGGACGCGGAGAAGTGCCTACGCCTCCTCGAGGAGGCCGTGGAGGCCCTACTCGCCGCCTGCAGCGGCAAGAGGGGCTTCGAGAGCTTCTGCAGGGCCAAGCCCTGCGGGTAGTGGAGGGGGTGACTTGCTCCTTGCCGGTGCTGCGTGAGGGCCTGGTTATCCGTGGCGGGAGGAGCGCTTACCGCGTGGAGAGGATGCTGGCCAGCGGCGGCATGGGTGTCGCCTGGCTAGGGCTCGACCTCGGCAGCGACGAGAAGGTCGTGGTTAAGGAGCCTAAGCCGTTCCCAGTCGCTGCACGGAAGCTGAGGTTCGAGGCGCAGGTTCTCCGTGGGCTACGCCACCACAACATCGTTAGATACGTGGATGAGGCCATGGAGGCTGGGCAGCCGCTGCTCGTCGAGGAGTATGTACGGGGCGTTACGCTGAAGCAGCATGTGGCTGAGAACGGGCCGCTCCCCGACCAGGAGGTGCGGGCGAGGCTCTCAGCCATCCTCCTCGCACTCGACTACCTGCATTCAAGGAACATTGTCCACAGGGACATCAAGCCCCAGAACATAATGGTTGGCGACGCCTACCGGGACACGAGGATAATAGACATGGGTACAGCGATATACTATAACGTGAGCGGCATAGGGGAACTCGTGTACTCTGGCGGGGGGTACAGCGCGCCCGAGCAGTTCTACAGCTACGCGTTCCCCCAGAGCGACATATGGGGGGCAATGGCCACGGCGTTCTACATGGCCACCGGGGTTGAGCCCGAGAAGGTGCTCCGTCCCTACTATCCCAGGAGCCCGCCGCCCCGGCCGCCGGACCCCAGGATGTACAACCCGAACATCTCGAAGCGCCTAGCCGAGGCGATAATGAAGGGTATGGCGTGGCACGTGCTCGACAGGTTCGCGACAGCGAGGGAGGCCCTCGACTTCCTCAACGGGCTAGGCCTCTCCGGGAAACGCGGAGTCCCGAGATTCGAGGTTATGGGCGTTGTGATACACGTCGACGCGCCTAGGCTGATATTCGGCAGGAAGCCTCACAGCGCCGCGAGGCCCGGCACAACGGTGCAGCCAGGAGCCGGGGGCAGCGTGGTGACTGGGCTCGAGGAGGAGCAGAGGGTGACGTGGACGCGTGAAGGGGATGCAATAGTCGTTGAGGTCAGTGACCCGTATCGCTGGATATCGAGGAGGCATTTTGAGATACTCCGCTACGGCAACGGGTGGTGCATAAGGGACCTGGGGAGCACGAACCGGACGGCGATAGTGACGAAGAGGGGTGTGTTCGAGGTGTGGAGGGGCCGCGGCGTGCCCTCCCCCTGCTACTGGCTGGAGCCACGCACACTGATACTCATCGCCTATGGCTCCTCGCTGCGGAACCCGCCCTACATGACGGCGTTTTTCAGCGTGGAGGGCTAGGCCTCGCCCTTCTTCAGCTTCTCGACAAGCTGGCGGTACGTCTCCTCGCTTATGAGGCCCTGGCGGTAGGCCTCCTCTATGCGCCTCAGCCTCTCCTCCAGGTCGCCCTGCGGCTGCTCCTCGGATGCCGCGGCCGCCGCCCCGCCCTGGGGCATTATCTGCGTACCCTCCTCCTCCACGGGGGCGCTGCGCACCTGGTCGCTCTCGGGGGCTATTGGCTGGGCCGGGGGAGGCACCGGCGACGCGGCAACGGGGACCGTGGGCGAGGGCGCGGCTGCTGGCTGCTGGGGTGCGGCGGGCTCCGCGTGGATCAAGCCGTTGCTGTCTACGCGTATCCGTAGCTTGCCTTCCCTCGCTATCTCGGCCAGGGCCTCCTCCACTGCCTTGGGTGGCTCGCGGAGCCTCCTCGAGAGCTCCTGTATGCTTATCCCCTGGTACATGAGCACGAGGCCGGAGAGCTTCTCGAGGAACTCCCTCCTAGCCTCCTCGGCTTTCTTCTCGAGGCTGCCGCCTATGTAGCCGAGGACGGCGCTCGCCGCGAGAAGGATTACCGGCGCGTAGAGGATGTTGTAGAGCACGCTCTGGAGCGGCCCCAGCTCCCCGGTGGACACTGCTACGCTTATCGCCTTGTTCAATGCATCCATGTACTGCACGAGGTAGAGTACGACGAGCGACACGCCTGCGACTAGTAGTATGTAGCTGGTCACCCTCAACGCGAAGCCTATGTTCTTCATCGTCCTTGCCGTGGATAGGCCGGCCAAGGCCCTTACACCCCGTTGGGGACGGGGCCCTCCGCCTTCCCGGAGGGGCCCGT
>JALUFI010000318.1 GCA_027043685.1 Pyrodictiaceae archaeon | reverse complement strand
TCAGGGGCCCGGTGAGGGCGAAGAGCAGCATAGCGCCCACCGCCACCGGGGGCATCGCGAAGGGGAGGAGGAGCAGCACCTCCAGGGCCCGGCCCCAGGGGAGGAGGCCCCTGCTGAACACGTAGCCAGCCGGCACAGCGGCGGCGACGGCGGCGACTGTCGCCGCTGAGGCGGTGAGGATGCTCAGGAGGAGGCTCCGAGCGGCGAGCCCTGCGTCGAGGCCGGTGGGGCCACGGGTGGAGAGGAGCCAGGCGGCGAGGTAGGCCAGGAGGAGCCCCACGGCCGCAGCCGAGGCCACGACGAGGGCCGAGAGCACCGCGGCGCCGCGCCTCAAGGCCCAGCCCTCCCCAGGGCCTCCACTACGCCGCAGTCGACGCGGACCGGCAGACCCTCCGGCGACACGGCCACGCAGGCCCTCCCCCGGAGCCTCCCCCTCTCAAGCACCCCGTGGAGCACCGCGCGCAGGCAGGCGGCCAGCTCCCCGCGGCCGAGGACGAGCCGGACACCCGCCCGGTCCGCCTCGCGGAGAAGGGCCTCGGCCACGTCGTCCAGGGTGGAGCCCTCCCCCGCGACAACCACGACGGGGCTCGACGCGGCGAGGTAGGCGCCGAGGGTCTCGAGGGCCTCCCGGTAGCTCCTCTCCGCCCTCCTCAGCGAGGCGCTCACATCCTGCCTCGAGACTCCGAGCCTCCTCGCTATCTCCGAGACGCTCATCCCCTCTGCGCGGAGGCGTAGGGCCAGCAGCTGCTTCCAGGAGAGCCTCCCCGCCTCCAAGGCCCCTAGCCGCCCCCGTGCCCCCTGCACTCCTCGGGGAGCTTCTCGAGCCCGTAGTGGTACCGGGCGAGTATCCTCCTTGCCTCGGGGTCGCTGGTGACGAACTCTATGAACTTCCTCGCGGCCTCGGGGTGCTTGCTGCAGGTAGTCACCGCTATTGGCATGTAGCTTGGGCCGAGGCTGCTCCAGTACCTGCACGGTATCCACACGATGTCTGTGCGGTTGGGGTACCAGTAGTGGTTCACGTGCCAGGTTATCGCCGCGTCCACGGCGCCGGTCGCCACGTAGCTTGTCAGCTGCGCCACGTTGGAGGCGTAGACAACCACGTTCCTCTTGACACGGCTCCAGAGCCCAAGCTTCTTGAGCATGAGCACGGCGTAGCGCCCAACGGCGACGGTATCCGGGTTGCCTAGGCCGACCCGGACGCCGGGCCTCGCTAGGTCCTCGAGGCCGTGGATCCTTGCCGGGTTACCCCTCGGGACGAGGATGACTGGGTAGAGGTACGCCACCACCCTGACGCTCCCAGGGTCCACGAGGCCCTTGGCCTCAGCGAGCCTCATGTAGTATGGGCTGCCCGGGGCGTAGAGGTCGCCGCAGACCCTCTCGAGCTGCGCGAGGAGGAACCCGGAGGACCCGTAGACGGGCTCCACGCGTATACCGGTCTTCTCCTCGAAGAGGGGTATGATTTCCCTCCAGGCCTTCTCGGCGGCCGCCCCGAGGTAGGCACGGATAACCGGCTTCCCGGTGGCCCCGCCTCCGGAGCCGTGGAGGAGAACCGCTGCAGCCACAGCGGCCACGGCCAGGGCAGCCGCAACAAGGCCAAGTTTACTACTCAAGGCAGCTGCTCCCCTAGACGCAACCGGTCCATGTAGACACGCGCGCGGGGAGGAGGGGTGAAGACCACTGGCCCGCAGATGTGAGGCCCCCCGCGGGGAGCCCCGGCTCCTCCTCCTACGCGTCTGGGCGGAGACAAGGCACCCCGGAGCCTCCAGGCTCCACCCCGGGGGCTGCGTCACCCCAGTCCCGGTCCCCGAGCCCATGGAGCTGCGCGGCACGCCGTGTTTCCTCGACCCCGCGAGGCTCCTCAGCCCCTGCACCCTGGAGCCGCTCACAGCCTACACGGGGCACCGGAGGCCCCTCCACAACGACCCGAGGCTCGACCTCGGCTTCCTCACCGACCACTGGGCCCCGAGGGGCTCAACGAGGGCCATGAAG
>JALUFI010000317.1 GCA_027043685.1 Pyrodictiaceae archaeon | reverse complement strand
CGGAGCCCCCTGCGGCTCGGCCTCGCCTCCAGCCCGGCCTCGCGGAGCCACCTGGCGGCCAGCGCGAGGGCCGTGGCTAGGCTGGCGGCGGCCGACGCGAGTGCGCCGAGCACGCCCAGGCCGGCGAGGTATACGAGGAGGACGACGAGGCTGCCGTAGACCAGCCTCCTCGCCAGCACGGCCGCCGCTGCCCGGACGGGGCGCCTAGCGTCCAGGACCGGGCGGATGGTGAGCCAGGAGGCGTAGAGCCCCACCGCTAGCGCGGCGGCGAGGGACTCGGCGGGGCCGAGGCCGAGGAGCTGGGAGGCGGCGAGCCCCGAGGCGGCGGCGAGGAGGCCAGTGGCCGCCGCGAGGCTCGCAGCCGCCTCGCCGGCCAGGGGGTCGCCGGCCGCAGCGGAGCGGAGGGCCCAGACCTGGTAGAGGCTGATGAGCCTCCCCCAGCCCCTGGCGAGCCTCCTGGTGAGGGACTGGTAGGCCGCGTAGCCCCCGGGGGCCAGCCTCCTGACGAGGACGAGGCTCGCCGCCGCGTTGACGAGGAGGGCGGCCGCGTAGAGGACGCTGCGGAGCGCCGAGACCGCGAGGACGCCCATCGCTCCCGCCTAGCCCTCCTGGCCGCGGCTCAGCGCAGAGACCCGCTTGCCCAGCCTGGCGAGGACCCGGTAGCTCCTCCTGCCCAGCTCCCCGGCGTCGACGCCCTCGAGGAGGGGGTCGCCGTCGAACCCGGGGTCCAGGGGGAGCCCTAGCCAGGCCAGCACTGTGGGCGCCACGTCCATGGAGAACGGGGGCCTCCCCTCGGGGAGCCTGGGCGAGGCGTCGCCGGCGCCGGGGGCGTCCAGGATGAGCATGCCCCTTGGGCCGTGGACGTACCAGAGGCCCTTCTCGGTCACGCTGCGGTATGCTAGCCTCGTGGTCACGTTGTAGCCCTCCCGGGGTATAACCACCACGTCGGGCGCCCGGTCCACGTGGGGGCCCCAGAAGAACTCCCTGCCACGGGCGGCGACGCGGAGCATGCCGCTGTAGCGCCGGAGCAGTGCAAGCACCTGGGCGGCGACGCGTTCCCTCTCCTCCCTGGGGAGCCCGGGGTTCGTGTAGACGCTGTAGGCGCTCGTGAAGTAGGCCTTGCTCGCCGAGTAGTCTATGGGGAGCCTGCTGTACTCGAAGGCCGCCGCCGCGCCCAGCCTCCTGGCGAGGACCGCGAGGCTGCTGTACTTCAGCCGGTGCTTCAGCCACGAGGGAAGCACGGCGGCGAGGCGGAGCACCAGCCTGCTCCGCAGGTTGACCCTCTCCTCGCTCCTCCGGAGCAATCCCTCCTTCTCGAGCAGAACGTTGCCGTTCAGCGCCTCCCTGGCCTCCATGAAGCCGTGGTCGGATACGTGGATGAAGAGCGTCTCGCCCGGCGCGTTCTCGTAGAGGAAGCGGATTAGCTCGTCTATGACGCGGAATAGGCGGTGGACGCGCTTGCCGAGCCGTGTGCCGCGGACCACCTCCCCGTAGGTGTAGTGGAAGACCCAGTCCGGCCCAGGGAGGACGAAGTAGAAGACGCGCCAGGGCTTCCCCGTGTAGTAGGCCCTTATCAGCTCGGCCTGCCTCTCAGTGTTCTCGATAACCGTGTCCACGTACTCCTCGAGGCTGGTGGGCTTCGGGGGCCCATGCTCCCCGCCTAGGAGGCGGAGGGCCTCCCCCCGGTCCCCCGGGGGCCAGGTCTCGAGCCTCGCACTGGTCCAGCCGCTGACCACCCGGACACCGCTCCGCACGAAGGGCGGGTAGTTGAACGGCACGCTTATCGATACCGAGGGGAGCCCGTTCGCCGCCACCATCTCGGTCACGTAGGGCCACTCGAGGTCCATCCGGGTCGCAGGCCTCGGCTCCGCGTTAGGCCTAGGGACGAGGAAGTCATAGATGCCATGCTTGCCCGGGTTGACGCCAGTGCTTATCGTCGGCCAGCTGGGCGCCGTGTAGGGGACGAGCACCTCGAGCTCAGAGGAGACCGCATGCC
>JALUFI010000316.1 GCA_027043685.1 Pyrodictiaceae archaeon | reverse complement strand
GCGGTGACGCTGTAGGAGGCCGCCGCCATGCGCTCTAGGGCCATGTCTCTTACCTCCTTGGCGCCGAGCATCAGCGCCGCCTCTCCCGCTAGCTGCAGCACCACCGCCAGGATGAGTAGCATGGGCAGCGCCGCCGCGAGTAGCCCCGCCACCAGGGCTGCTATCAGTAGGCCTATCCCGAGCCTCACCGATTCACCGCCGGGCTCGTCGCCGAGGCGCCAAAGAGCTACCAGGACAAGCACCATTGCGACCAGCACCGCTATGCCGGAGAGCGCGAGCACAAAGACCCCGGCGATGACGCCCCCCATGGACCTGGCCGCCGCGGCTGCGAGTAGGGTTACAAGGCCCACCACCGCGCCGATGGTGCCGCCGACCCACAGCTTCGCCCCAAGGAACCCTATATCGTAGCTGCCGGGGTCGTACTGGCTCAACGCCCTCATACCGGTGTAGAGGAAGTAGAGGATAACCAGTGCGGCGACGAGGCCCAGAAGCGCCAACAACCCGTAGGCGGCCAGTATGCCCGACACGTTCACGGACCTAGTATAAATGACGCTCACTTGTGTCCAGTTCTCGCCCAGGGGCATGGCAGCGCCGGTGATGCTCGTGGATGCACCTATAGCCGCGACAGCCGTGACGAGGAGGACCACGAGCTCTATCACGTCGAATATTATCCTTATGAGGAAGACCTTGTACAGCTTGTCGGCGCCCTCTGCGAGGAGCCTCAGCCTCGCCGGGTCAACCTCCCTGGAGGGCCCCTGGGGAGGCAGCTCCAACGCGCGCATCCACCCCGCATAGAGTGGTTCCAGGGCACACGCCTCACGTACACACCTTGTCTCACATAGAGCCTATACTTCAAAATTTTCAGCCAAGCAGCTCTACTCGACAAGGTAAACAGGGTCTGTTACGTAACCGGGGAGCCGGCCGGGCGCCACCGGTTTGCCTGGCGTTACTCCGAAGCATCGGGGGAGCTGCGTAGTGCTCTCCGGAGCACCGCGTCACGCACCCCCTTGGCGCCAAGCATCGTTATGACTTCACCCATGAACTCTATTATTACACCTATTATGAGGAGCGGCGGCGAGAGGAAGGTTAACACTGAGAGGAGCACAGCCAGCAGTATGAGGCTTATCCCTAACCATAGCCTTCCATCGCCGTGCTCGCCGTCCAGGCGCCAAAGAGCCACAGCTACGAACAAAGCTGAAACAATTACAGCTACAAGGGACAAGAGCACTGTGAGCACACCAGCGACCGCTGCTGCAACGGAGCGGGCAGCTGCGGCAGCGGCCACAACCATGGAGCCGAATATGAGGCTAACCGTGCCTACTATCATCAGCTTTGCGCCAAGGAGGCCTATGCCGTACCTAGACGAGTCATAGCGGCTCAGCATCTTCATGCCAGCATAGAGGTAGTAGAGGGAGAGCTCCGTAGCCATGATACCTAGAAAGAAGAGGAGGCTAGAGCCCGTTATTTCTACGGAGAAGGTGTTAACCGCATCGTAGACGCCGTCTATGATGCCGAGTTCCTGGCTTGGAGACCACGATGAGGGTGCAGCCATCGGCGCATTTATGCCCGGCACCGGTGTGGTTACCAGGATGAGGAGCCCGAGCACGGCGGACACGATTCTTATCAGGAAGAGCTTGTACACCTTGTCGGCGCCTTGGGCGAGGAGCAGCAGACGTGCAGTATCCGGCCCCTGGGAGGGCTCCCGGAGAGGCGGCTCCAAGGCACAAGCCACGCCCCTCGGGCACCGGTTGCCTGGACACAGGCAATGCATTGGCAATGAAGGCCTTCAAGACCCTATCTGCTCCTACGCAAGGCGCACTTGCCCACCACCGAGAAGGGGGGACGCCTCACTGCGGACTCGGAGGACAAGGCTTCATGGAGCTGCTTCGACGGCGCTGCTGCCTTGGAGCTGCTGAGGGCTTCCCCTAGGATGATGAGGAGCGGTGCGCTGCTCTTCTGCAGCTCCTGGAGTCTGCTCCGGGAAAACACGTAGAGATTGGGCTTCGCGGCGGTTTGCCTCCCCCGTGTGCCCCTCACGGGGGCGTGTATGGCGGTGTGTAGCCGGCGGTGCCGGGCGGAGGCTGTGAGGCGGCGAGACGAAGTGCGTGCTCGCGTACTGAGCGGGCGCCTACCATGACGAGTATTGCTCCTATGAGTACGAGGAGGCCGCCGATGCCGGATGCCGTGGAGCCGGCGAGGCCTGCTATAACCTCTATGACTACGCCTATGAGCCAGATTACTACGCCGGCTTTTATTGTTCCTCCTCCGGGCTCGTCGCCGAGGCGCCAGAGCGCAATGAAGACGAGGATTACACCGATTAACCAAACTATGCCGCCTATGCCTGCAACGGCTAAACCGGCTAGGATGGCGCCGGCTGTGCTTGAGATGCTCACGGTTGTAGCTGGTGCTGCGCTGCTTGCCGAGGCTAGGCCTGCTATTACGATTATGAGGCCTAGCATGACTAGCAGTATCGCTGCTATGACTAGCTTTACGCCGGTGTAGCCTACGCCGTAGCGGAGGGCATTATACATTCGTAGCAACTTCATGCCGCGGTAGAGGAAGTAGAATGATATGAGGGTCCCGACGAGCGCCAGCAACTCGATACCGAGGACCGTGGCTGCAAGGCTGTAGAATAGGGACTCTGCCTTGTAGTAGTCGGTCACGCCTACTGCCGATATCGTGCCGAGCGCGACGGCGACCAGTGCAGCTACGACTAATATCCCGACGATGAGGCTTACCAGGAACGACTTGAATACAGAGTCGGCGCCCTCGGCGAGGAGCCGGTAGTTAGGCGGCTGCGGGGCAGGCTGGCCTGGCTGACCGGGGTACTGCTGGTAGGGGTAGGACAGCGTGGGCCACCTCCCTGCAGAGTTAGTGCTATCCCGCGTACAGCAGGTGATAAATCAGTTCCCGGGTTACCTATTTATTAACTGGAGGCCACTATTACATGAAGCGCTTACACATTTAACTCGGGCCTGGCCGCTTCACAAAACCCGTTGAGAAATGAATAGTGTTTCTGGGCTGCCTGGTGCCAGGCACCAAGGCATCCATAAACAAGTCGGCAGCCGAGGCCTGGGAAGCAGAAAACAGGAAACAGGTATAGCCGTGGAGCCGGTGGCGGCTAGATGTAGCCTAGGGCGCGTAGCCTCTCCTTGACCTTCTCCTCGTCTTCCTTGCTCATCCCCTGGCCGCTGGCCTCCTCGGCGCTGAGTGCCTCCTCCAGGAGGAACTCCACAAGCTCCTCAACGCTCTGGAACCCGCCCTGCTCCTCTATGAAGCGCTTGGCCTTCTCGTAGAGGTCCTCGCGTATCTCGACGCACTTCTTCCCCGCCATGTCTCCCAGCTCCTCCGCTCCACCCCGGCTGGGCGCTACTTCTTTGAAAGGATTATCTCCTCCAGGAGGCCCCTGACCCGGTGTATGTCTATGGTGCCCGCGTCTCCGCGGCCTATTGTGCCCTCGGGGTCGTAGACCGCGAAGACGCCGATCCAGTCGTGGACCGCGTCGTCGGGGCCCCGGTCGTTTTCGGGTAGGTAGTTGCTTTGCCAGCCGAGGGTGCCGGCGGGACGCCAGTTGAGGTCGTCCAGGTAGACCATGAGGTCTGGTGGGTCGCCGTTTACCTCGGGGTATAGCTCCTCGGGGCGGTAGGCCATGTTCTTCCACTGCTCGCCGTCGGGGCCGCGGATGCGCTCTATGTCGCGGCGTAGCTGCTTCAGCGTCTCCTCGTAGTACTTTGGCTCGACTGCGCCGTGTTTCTCTCGGCCCCGTAGGTTGATGAATACGCGGCTGTAGTAGCCTCCCCATGCCCAGGCGGTGGTGTGCTGCCAGTCTATCATGTCTTCGCGTAGGTCCGTGCCCGGCTTGAGGCCCCGCGGGTCTACGCGGAGGCGTAGGTAGCCCTGCTCTGCCAGCCACTGGTTTATCGTGAAGGCCCCCTTCATTGCCTTTATCCCGTGGTCGCTGGCTATGACTATCACTGTGTCTCTCGGGAGCTGTTTGTGGAGCTTCTCGAACCACTGGTCTATGCTCCTGTAGAGCCTGGGGATTACGCTGCTGTACTCTGGGTGCTCCTCATACCTGGGGTGGGTCTTGTCGAAGTATTTCCAGAAGGCGTGGTGGGCGCGGTCGACGCTTATCTCTACGTAGGCGAATATGTCCCACTGCTTCCTTGTCGCGAGGTACTCGACCTGGCGCTGGTGGTTCTCGAGCATGTGGAAGAGGTCCCTGGCGACCCTGGACTTGTCGTGGCTCCTGTACACTATGTCGAATATCGTTGGCCCGGTTGCCTGCTCGAGCTCCCTGCGGAGCCAGGGCGGGAAGGTGTAGGGCTTGTCGGGCCCCGGGGTGGTGAAGTCGGTCACCATGAATCCGTGGACGGGCTTCGGGGGATAGGTGGGTGGCACGCCGTAGACCCCGGCCCGGAGGCCGTGGCGGCCCGCCCAGTCCCAGAGCGTCTCGGCGCGGACGTAGCGGCTGTTGACGATGTAGTAGCCGAACTCGCCGGGGCGGCGGTGCCTGAACCCGTAGATCCCCAGCTCGCCGGGCGTCTTGCCGGTGTACATCACCATCCAGGCGGGCACCGTTATGGGTGGGTGGCAGCTTCGGAGCAGGTATCTCCGGGACTCATCGACCAGTGAGCGGAGGTACTGGAAGCCGCCGCCGTCCATCCCCTCGTAGAGCACCCTGGGCGGCATCGAGTCGAGGCCAAGGATGAAGACTCTCCTAGGCAAGCCGTGCCGCGCCTCCTTCTCTAGACGATGCTGCGCCTAGGCCCCGGTGCCGGGCCGCGGGGCCTACTTTACGTGTCGGCACTCCGCAAGCTCCTCCAGGAGGGCCTCGAGGAGGGGGCCGGGGTCTCCCTGGAACTCGAGGACCACTACGTGCTCCTTGCCCCCGACGCGTAGGCCCCGGCTCCGTAGCCTCTGGAGCACCGGGGCGAGGCTCCGGGCCAGGCTCCTGGCGTAGATGAAGCCCCTGCGGCTCCCCGGGAAGCGGTGGACCAGCACCGTGACCGCCTCGGGGGCTTCTGCCGCGAGCCGGCGGCCCACCGCGCTGGTCACGTAGGCGTCCATGTCCAGCCTGTACACCCTGACCCCCCGGGCCGGCTCCTCCGGGCCCTGGAGCGCCGCGAGGGCCTCCTCTAGGAGGCCGTTGGCCCGCTCGGCTGCCTCGCGGAGCCTCTGGTCGCCGAGGATGCCCTCGACGCCCTCCTCAGCGGCAACCCTCACGGCGTGGCGGAGGCAGTCCTCGTCCAGGAGCCGGTAGCATGAGTCTATCCGCACAGCGGCCTCCCGTAGCTCCTGGAGGCTGTGTCCCGCCTCACCCGCCAGGCGTCTTGCCTCCTCTAGGCCGGGGTGGGGTTTGCCTGCGTCGAGGAAGGGCTGGAGGTCGCCTACCACTCCTAGGGCTGCTAGGCCGGCGTCCACGCCGCGGGCGGGGGCGCCGAGGACGCGGTGGAGGAGGAGGCTCGCTGCCGCCCAGTCCTCGCCGCGGGCCGCGGCGGGGTTGCAGTAGGCTCCGCGGCTGAGGCGGGCCGGGGGGACCCTGTGGTGGTCGAGCACTATGAGGGGCTGGGCTATGTGTCTCTCTAGCTCCTCGTACTCGGGGCCGGGGATTCCGTAGTCCAGCACAGCCAAGGCGTCAGCGCCGCCCGGGGGCTCGGGCACCGCTCTCCAGGTGTAGCTGCCTATGCTGGGCACCGCGGTCGCCACTGGCTCGGCCCAGTTGCGCCACGCGAGGGCCGCTGAGGCTACGCCGTCCGCGTCCCAGTGGTGGACTATGAAGGGCCTCCGTGCCTCGTCCAGGAGGCGGCGGAGCCCTGGGCAGGGCTGCTTGGTCACTGCTGCCTTGCCTCCTCGGTTATGAAGGGGTTGGGGTGGCGGAGTATTACCTCGGCGACCTCGGGCCTCATCATGTAGGGCGGCGGCCTCTCACCCCTCTTTATCATCTCGCGGAGCTTGGTGCCGCTTATCCTCACCCGGTACTCCTCCGGGTGCGGGCATATCTTCTCGTTCACCATCTGGCCGCACTTCTTGCAGTAGAAGGCCTCGCGTACGAAGAGCGGTGTTATCCCGAGGTCGGGGAACTCGCGGAAGAGGTCCCAGGCCTCGTAGGGCCCGTAGTAGTTGCCGACGCCGGCGTGGTCCCTGCCCACTATGAAGTGGGTGGCGCCGAAGTTCTTCCGGACGATGGCGTGGTGTATTGCCTCCCGGGGCCCCGCGTACCTCATCTCCATGCGGAGCACGCTGAAGACCACGCTCTCCCTGGGGTAGTAGTGCTTGATGAGCGCCTGGTAGGCCTCGACTATTACCTCGTCCCTGTAGTCGCCGGGCTTCTTCCAGCCCACGAGCGGGTTGATGAACAAGCCGTCGGTGAACGTGAGGGCCGCCTTCTGGACGTACTCGTGGCCCAGGTGGGGCACGTTCCTGGTCTGGAACGCCGCTATCGTCTTCCAGCCCCGGGCCTCGAAGAGAACCCTGGTCTCCTTGGGCCATAGCCGGTAGCGCTCGAAGGGCTCCGGCAGCTCCCGTAGAAGGTCTATCGGGCCGCCCATGAGGAGCTCCTTCTTCCTCATCGTCTTCGCTACTCCCGGGTGGGCGGGGTCGCTGGTCTTGAAGACCTTGACCGCGTACTCCTTCTTGTCCCAGCCATATATCTCCTCGACCCTCATGAGGGCGAGGGGCTCGCCCCGGTAGTAGAGGGCGACGTCGTCACCCGGCTTGACCCCGGCCACCTCCTCGGGGGAGACGTCGAGGACTATGGGTATGGTCCAGGGGAGGTCGTTGCTGAGCCTCATCTCGTCCAGGACGCTGAGGTAGTCGTCCTGGGTCATGAAGCCCTCCAGGGGGCTGTAGACACCATGCGCTATGTTGGCCGCGTCGGCTGCCAGCCCGGGGCTGAGCTCTATCCTCGGCAGCTCCCGGGCCTCCTCTATGAGCCTCGAGGCCCTCCTAGGCGAGACCGTGCGGTCCACAAGCCTCCCGCCGTGCGGCCTGCAGACCATGCCCGAGCCACCTCTCTCCCCTTAGAGGTAGCCGAGGCGCTTGAGTCTCTCAATTATCTGCCTCTTCTCCTCCTCGGTGACTCCCTCGCTCCTCAGCTTCTCCTCCTCCATCTCAGCCACAACCTCCCTGAGGACGTACGTGACGAACTGGGAGACGCTGGTGAACCCTGTGCCCTCTATCAGCTTCTTTATCCGCTCGTAGAGCGTCACTGGTATCGAGACAGTGGTGTACCTCGCCCTCCTCGCCTCACCCATTGAAGCCTGCACCCTCTTTCCCGCCTGCCAGCGCCCTGGGCATTAATTAAGCATTATTAGGGGGGCTGGCTAGGGCTACGCGCTGTAATGCGGTGTAATTAATCACTGCAGGGGGATGGGCGGGGGTGCTGGAGCAGCTGCTGTGGCTCGTCGCCGGCG
>JALUFI010000315.1 GCA_027043685.1 Pyrodictiaceae archaeon | reverse complement strand
GCGCTGGCCTACCCGGTGGCGGGGCTCGTGCAGCTAGCCGTCGGCTGGCCCAGCGCAGCCACCCTAGAGGCCTACGGCATACTAGTCATAGACCTAGCCGTAGCTTGCCTATGGTACACATACAGGAGCGTGGAGCACAAGACAGGCGCCGGGGCCCAGCCGCCTCCCCGGGCCTAGGCGCGCCACGCATACAATTACATATCCTCAAGCCAATCTAGAGCACACTGATCACGGGTCTATTCTTCTTCGGGCTTCCCCGCCTACTCATCGGCGTGAACCCCCTCACCGGCACGGCTAGGGTGACACCGGAGACGATCATGATTACTGCCTACTCCTGCTTCCTAGGCGTAGTGCTCGGAGTCCTCCGAGAGAAAACAGGAGACATCACACTACCAGCAGTGCTTCACGGAGCAATAGACGCAGCCTACAACATCCTAGCAAAAGCAACGGCACCACTAATCTCCGACACCGCGGGCCTCACAGCCCTCTTCATTTTCTTCTGCACAGCCTTCCCCCGGATACCAGCCGGGCAACAGTAACCCTCCACAACGCCCCTCCACACGAGGCATGGTATGCTGCAAGCCTCCTCCAGGAGGCCAGGGCAGCGTCACCAGTCAGCCCTGATGCACGAGACCCCCCTAAAGCAGAGTATTCCTGCGGGAATATTCCGAGTTGAATATCCTGGCCAGAATGACGCTGCGGCGCAGAGGATTCAAGCACCTAACTTGACAGAGCACAGAGCAGAGTCAGAGAGAGCTAGACACAAGGCTCCAGAAACGCGGCTTAATATGCATGGCAGCCCGCTTCAGAGGCGTATGTCCCCCCTCTTTCCATCCCGGAGGTTGGCCACCGTCTTGGCCCAGCTGGGGGAAGCGCTGGAGAGAGCCAAAGGCTACTACCGGGAATTCGTGGAAGCCCTGCGCGACTACGAGGAGGGCGCTGAGCGCATCTACGCCGTCGAGAGGCTCGCGCAGCTCATAGCACAAGCACTACTGGACTTCGCCGCGATGCTCGCCTCGAGGGAGAGGGGCGTAAAGCCAGAGACCTACCGTGCACTCGCCAAGTGGCTCGCCCAGCGGGCAGGTCTCGGCAAGGAGCTGGCCGAGTTCCTGGAGGGCCTCGCAGGGTTCCGCAACATCCTTGTACATATGTACGCGGAGATAGACACCGAGCTCGAGCACGAGGCCTTCCACGAGATAAAGGAGAAGACACCACGGCTCATCCAGGCCCTGGAACAGCTAGCCAGGGAGGACCCCTGCCTGGAGGACATTCTGCCCAAGATACGCCGCCTCGCCAAGCAGCTAGGGCTACGCTACGTCCTCGTCTACGGCTCCCTCGCCCGACACGGCTGCGGACACGACGTCGACCTCGCAGTGAAGCTAGGCCGGCGGCCAAAAAGCATGCTCGAAGTAGGCCGGCTACAACTCCTCTTCGAGGACGAGCTAGGAGCACCCGTAGACCTAGTAGTGCTAGACATAGAGCCTCCACCACTCCTCGCAAAAACCATAGTAGACGAGGCAATCCACGTCTACGGCGACGAGAAGGAAGCCACGAAAGACCTCCTCAAGCTCTACAAGCTATACCTAGACCACGCCGAAGAAAAGAAACACGCCAAGAAACCAACAACACACCGAAGCACGCACAAAGCAACAGCAAGAGCACCATAAAGGTCTACACAATCACCGCAGCCGCGGCAGCAGGCACTACCATTACCGCCCTAGAACCGGTCCATGCAGGATAACCCTCTGCGTAAGGCTGAAGAAAATAACCCGGCCCCAGGACACCTATTGCACCACACGGCGGCACACGCCTTGACCCTATTAGAGGCCATCCGCCTACCTCGCAGCATCGCTCAACGCCTCCGCCTAGAAGCCGAGAAGCAAGGCATGGCGCTGGAAGAATACCTCGTGGAGCTTGCCACACGAGACATGGATCCACCGGAGAGGGCACGAGAATACATCGAAGCGGCAAGGGGGCTCCTGGAGCAGGCCCGCGAAGAGCT
>JALUFI010000314.1 GCA_027043685.1 Pyrodictiaceae archaeon | reverse complement strand
GAGACGGGCTATGCCCAGCAGGCTGGGGAGGAGGGTGTGGCCGCTGCTCCTACCCACCGCGTTGGCCAGCATGAAGACGTTGAAGGAGACCACGCTGGGCCCGAATATCCTCAGCATGCCCTCCGCGGCCGCGAGCACAGCCGGGTCACGGGTGAAGACGCCTATGAAGCCGGTGCTCCAGAGGATGAGCCACGCGGTGTACGCGGAGCCTATGCCGAGTATGAGGCCCAGCCCCGTCCTCGCGGCCCGGAGCGCCCTCTCGCGGAGCCCGGCGCCGAGGCTCTGCGCGACCACTATCCCCGTCGCCCTCACCAGGGGGAACGCGAAGACGCGGTCAAGGCTCAGCACGACCCGGCCAATGGTATAGGCCGCGACCACGGGCGTCCCGAGGCCATCGACAATGCGCACCATGGTTATGAAGCCCAGGTTCATGCCCAGCCTCTGGGCAACCACCGGCGCAGAGACCCTGGCGGCGAGACGCAGCAGAGCCGGCTCCGGGCGCAGGTCGCGCAGCCCCAGCCTCACACCGTGCCTCCCGGTCGCGAAGCTGTAGGCCGCGTAGGCCGCGCCGACCCCCGAGGCGACGGCGGTCGCCAGCCCCGCCCCAGCCGCGCCGAGGCCAGCCCAGTAGATGAACACGGGGTCAAGCACAGCGTTAACCAGTGTCATGGCGATGCTGACCCACATGACTGTACGCGTGTCCCCGGCGGCGCTCAAGGCAAAGTTGAACACCATGTTCACGGCGGTGAAGGGCACGGAGAGAACCAGGGGAGCAAGGTACCCCGCCGCCGGCGCAACAATGTCGCTGGGCGCCGCCACAGCCCGCAGGTAGAGCGGTATACCGAGGTAGAGCAGCAACGCCCCCACAGCGTTCAGGGCGAGCAGCACGCCGAGAACAGTGCCGATGCTCCTCTCCGCCCTCTCGAACCTCTCAGCGCCCACGTACTGCCCCACAAGCGCCGAGAGGCTGGACGCGACACCGAAGTTGATGCTCATCATCACGCCGCGGTACTGCCAGGCAACAGAGGGCACAGCGAGAGCCGAGCGCCCGAGACGGGAGAGCCAAAACGTATCAACGACCTCGTAGACGGACTGCACGCTAGCCGAGAGGAACAGGGGGGCAGCCAGGACAAGGATGACGCGGAGAAGCCGGGGATCCTCCACCACGAGGCCACGGCGCCGCCCAAGCCCCCCAGCCGAGCCCAAGGCCCAGCCACGCACCTCTCAGCGACACCGGCAAGGCCCCACGAAGAGAGGCGAGGGATGGGCTGGGGGCTAGCCCTTCCTCGTCGCGTTCCCCGTGGCGGAGGAGTTCCCGGCCGCGCTCCGCGTCGGCGCGGCGGTGGACGCGTTTGACGCCGCAGTGGTGGCGGTGGTGGACGTGTTGGTCGCGGTCGCGTTGCCTGCCCTGGCCGCGGCGTGGAGCGCCGCTATCTGCTGGACTAGCTCTATGAGCGTCTGCCTTACCTTCACCGGGTCCCTGGGGAGCCTGTAGAAGTTCTGGCCCCCGATGTAGAGGAGGGTCTCGTTACCCGGCAGCTTGGTCTCGGCGACGCGGAGCATGTAGGCGAGGGTGCCCGCCAGCACAGTGGAGTTCACGCTTGACGGCACGATGGCCGCGACCAGTGGCTCACCGTTCACGTAG
Organism: Pyrodictiaceae archaeon; assembly: GCA_027043685.1. Taxonomy (GTDB): domain Archaea; phylum Thermoproteota; class Thermoprotei_A; order Sulfolobales; family Pyrodictiaceae; genus QNYQ01. The sequence goes on along the minus strand of JALUFI010000314.1, from coordinate 358 downwards.
AGTATCGCCGCCGCGAACCCGTCGCCGCGCGGAGCGGATGCATTAACCACGGTTAGCCTGAACACCGCCCCCAGCCTCTTGGCGGCTGCCTCGCCGAGCGCCTGGAACCTCGCCGCCGCGCCCCTCGGCGCCAATACCTCGAGCTCCAGGCTCCTGTGCCTCACCAGGCCCGAGAGGGCTGGCGCGAACATAGCTATGACCTCGAGGAACAGGATTAGCACGAACCCCGCGACAAGCACCAAGGCAAGCTTGCCCCTACGCCTCCTAGCCAAGACCCAGCCAGCACCCCCATGGCCCTGGCCACGGCCCCGCAGCGCCGCGGACAGCCGGTTATAAGAGGGGCCCCGCGCCCCATCAC
>JALUFI010000313.1 GCA_027043685.1 Pyrodictiaceae archaeon | reverse complement strand
TCTCTACACCCTCCTCCTCGGCGAGGCCCAGGGCCCAGCGGCTCACCTCCGGGAAGCCATGCGTGTCCCCCACGAGGAGGAGCCTCCGGGCCTCGAGCCGGATAACCGGCGGAACCTCCTCCAGCCTCTCCACCGCCCTCCTCAGCAGCTCCTCCCAGTCGCCGGGCACCGCGCCACCACCACAGCATTCGTGGAGCAAGCAACGCTGCCGAGTCCGCAGGCCCCCTATAGGCCGCGGAGCCGCTTAGTAGCCTCGCCCGCCACGCGCCTGGTAGCGTCCTCCACCCTGCCGGTCCTCTTGGTAGCCTCTATCTCCTTGAGCATCCTCTTGGTGCCCTCTACTAGCTCCACCCTCCTCGTCTGCGCAGCCGCCTCAGCGGCCTTCTCCAGCCTCCTGGTCGCCTCGTCGAGGCGGCCCTGGAGCGCCAGCCTCCGGGCCTCCTCCATGTACACCGCGTAGAGGTACATGTTGTACACCTTCCTGTTTATCCCGGAGAGGAACTCCTCCCGGCTCCGCGCCGGCGATACACGATACTCGAACACCCTGCTCTCCCGGCTCCCCGTTGCCGGGTCCTCGTAGCTCAGCGTAACCACAGCCACAACGCCGTCGTAGCCAGCGGGTATCTCCACCTCGCCTATCAGCTCCACAGCCTCCTCACCCACCACCGGGATAACGACACGGGGCTCCTCGTAGCCCAGGAAGCGGGCCCTCCCCGCAACCGCCTCCAGCACGACCTCCACGTCCCTCGCAGCCGCCTCGGAGACAGCTGCCTCCTCGAACACGCCGACCAGCTCCTCCACCCTCGTCTCCTCTACGTGAACCGCCACGCCGCCCGAGATGTCGGCTAGCTTGTTGAGGAGGTCAGCGTTGTAGTCAAGCCCTATGCCTATGAAGACCCCGCGGTACCTCCGAGGCCACTTCTCACGGAACACCTCGTACCTAGACAAGTCAACCACGTCAGTAGGCTTGCCGTCGGTCAGCATTATTATGTAGCCGGGCTCGCTGCTAGCAGCCGCTATCTCGATAGCAGCCTTCAACGCGTTAAACAACGGCGTACCATCAGCGGGAACCATTGATTCTATTATCTTCTCGGCCTCGCCCCTGGCCTCCCGGAGGAGCCGGTGACTCATCCTCACCTCGTAGAACGGGTAGCCCCGCGTACCGAAGAGGATTATCGAGACATAGTTGTCGTCGGGGAGGCTCCTCAGGAGGCGGAGCGCCGCCTCCTTCGCCGCCTCTATCTTCCTCCCAGCCATAGAGCCACTGGTGTCAATGACCAGTACGTAGTGGAGGCCCCGGGCAACGGTAGTCGAGGCAGGCACGAGGCTAAGCAGGAAAGCACCCTTGATAGGCGTCGTGAAGCTATACCTGTGGCTCTGCTCAAACGACACAATCAGCCCCAAGGGGGAGAACACACCTCCTCCCTACTATTCCAGAGCAGCTGGGGAGGAGACCCAGGGCTCGCGGAGGCTGAAACAAGGGGGGCCAGGCGCCTACTCGGCGACTATGCGTATTATCGTGGACTCCCCGAGCCTTATCAGCATCCCCGGCCTCAGCTCCACCTCCTCCACGCGCTTGAAGACGCCGGTCTCAGGGTCGTAGACGTAGGTGCCGTTGGTGCTCCCCAGGTCGCGTAGCACGAGCCCCCCGTCCCTGCGCTCTATCACTGCATGGTGCCTGGATACAGTGGGGTCCGGTATCACTATCACGCTCTCCGGGCTCCTCCCTATGGTTATCTTCGGGAACACGTTGAACATCAGGGGTACCTTCTTGCCGAGCAGCTCGTGGGCAGGGGTCTCCACTATCTCTATGTAGATGCTCTCGGGCGCCTGGGGGGCCTCGCCGCTGGCCGCGACCGCCTCCTCCCCGGCCTCGGCCAGCGCCTCGCCGGGGGCCTCGCCAGCCTCAACGGCTGGGGGCTGCTCCGCCGCCCCAGCAGGGGCCTCGGCCGCCGCCTCCCCCGCCTCGCCGGGCTGGGCCGCGGCCCCGCCCTGCTCCCTGGG
>JALUFI010000312.1 GCA_027043685.1 Pyrodictiaceae archaeon | reverse complement strand
GCACCGAGATAGACCCGAAGACCCCCTACCCAGTCATAGACCTTCTCGAGGAGCAGCGCGGAATCAAGATGCTAGGCGGCACCATGAGGCTAGGCTCCTACCCGATAAAGCTGATACACAACACCCTCGTCCACCGCCTCTACGGCGGCAAGGAGATAGTCTACGAGAGGCACCGCCACCGCTACGAGGTCAACCCCAGGTACCTCGACAAGCTCGTCTCAGCCGGCATGGACGTCTCCGGCTACAGCCTCGAGGGCGGGAGAGTCGAGTTCATAGAGCTACGGAGCCACCCCTTCTTCATAGGCAGCCAGCCCCACCCGGAGTTCAGGAGCAGGCCCATGAGGCCCGCCCCGCTCTTCCTAGGCCTCCTAGAGGCAGCGCAGCGCGGCAAAGCCTAGCCGAGAAACCGCACCCCAATTTATTACCCCGGGTTCCGCGCCCCGCACCACTTGGTGCGGGGACTGCACCAGCCATGCCGGAGCAGAGGCCAGTGCTCGACGAGGTTGATCTACGCCTCCTCCGCCTCCTGAGGGAGAACGCGAGGCTCTCCTACGCTAGGCTCGCCCAGGAGCTCGGGCTGAGCGAGTCGGCGATAAGGAAGAGGATGACCAAGCTCCTCCGCCAGGGAGTGATAAAGAAGTTCACGATAGTCTACGACACGGGGCACGAGATAAGGGCGTTCATCCTCGTCCGCACCCAGCCCCCGGTCTCCGTCCCCGAGGTCTCCAAGAAGATACTCGGCCTCGAGCACGTGGAGGCCGTCTACGAGGTGACCGGGGACTACGACATACTAGTCGTGGTCCGCGGGGAGAGCATAGAGGACGTCAACAAGAGCATAGACTACATACGGAGCATACCGGGCGTCGCAGGCACCAACTCGATGATAGTGCTCAGGCAGTGGGTCTAGGGCTAGGTAGGCACCACTGTGGGAGGGGGAGCCCCCAGCCCCTAAATCCCCGCCACCGGGTACCTACAGCAACAACACCCCGGGGCGCATCCCTTGGCGCAGCAAGGCCGCAGCAGGTACTGGGTGCTCGGCAAGCCCGGGATACTGCGAGTAATAGCGATACTCTACGAGCACGGCCCCATGCCCCTCCACCACATCCCCCGCCACGGCATGGGCGTGGGGACGACGTACCGCAGCGCACGGGAAGCAGCAATGCTCGGCCTAGTCGAGCTATACTACTGCGGCACCAGCAAATGCGCCCGCCTCACACCCCAGGGAAGAAGGGTCGGCGAGAAACTCCACCAGCTCCTCCACGTCCTAGAGGAGCTAGGCCTAGCCCACCCCCTGCCAGGCAACGGCACCAAACCCGTTCCAGCAGAGAAGGGCGAGGCAGCCGAGCACCAGTAACGCGGCAAGAGAGGACAGCAAAGAAGGGGCACCCGGGTAGACCAGGCCTACCAGTCCGGGGGCTGTGAGGAGCTGTCGCCCACACAGACCCAGCGGGGCTGGGGAGGACGAGGTCAGCCTGGCCCCGAGCCCCCGTCTCCACAGTATGCGTAGACGACTAGCTCCCTTACCCTGGCGCCCCGCTCCTCCATCCTCCGCGTAATCTCCTCCACCAGGTCTCCATCATCGATGTCGATTATCCTGCCCTGGTCCAGGCAGACCAGGTTGAGGTGTGGCTTGGCCTCGTCGTACCTGGTCTCGCCGGCTACGTCGAAGCTCTTTATGAAGCCGAGCTGCTCTAGGAGCTGGAGGTTGTTGTATATCGTGCTGGGGCTTATGCTGGGCATCCTGCTCCTCACAGCCTGCAGTATCTCCATGAAGCTCGGGTGGCTCTTTATGTTCTCGAACACTATCCTCGCTATCGCCAGCCTCTGGGCCGTCACCCTGTAGCCGCGGCGCTTAAGCTCCGCGACCAGCCTCGCCAGCTTCTCCTCCACCTCGCCGTCCACCGCGACGCCGCGCTGCAAGACCAATCCACCCCATGGCCCTGGCGCCGGGGAGCCGCAGGGCATTGCCCCAGGGGATGCCTCAACAAGGATATAGGGAATCGTAACTCCTACATATTAATAGGGGTTTCGGAAACAATGCCTGGCCATTGTGCGGGGCTCGGCTAAAGGAACTACGCTCACAGCCCCCTTTCCCGGGGCTCCTGCTGGGGAGTACTCCTCACAGCCCCCGGCTGCGCCTCCTCTCCACTAGCTGAGCCCCGCTATGAACTTGAGGATATCTGTGCGCGTCACTATGCCTACCAGTGCGCCGCCGCTGTCCACTACGGGGAGCCTGCCGACGCCGTGGCGGTTCATCAGCTCTATTGCGCGGAGTATGTCGTCAGTCTCCCTTATCGTTATCGGGGGTGCACTCATGTAGTCCATCACCCTCGCCTCTATCCTGTCCTCGACTATTGCGCGGCCCACGTCGCTCATAGTTATCACGCCGACGACCCTGTTGCCCTCCACGACTGGGGCGCCCCTTATCCTGCGGCGTATCAGCTCCTCAACCAGCACCTTGAGGGGCGTGTCCGGGGTGACGGTGTAGGGGTTCCGGACCGCTATCTTGCCGACGTGTATCCTGGGGACGGTCACCATGCGGTTTATCTTGACGCTTATCTGGCTGCTCACGGGGTCCACGTGGATTATCTCGCCCTCTATCCGGAGGCCTATGAGGGGAGTGGGGCCTATCTCCACCCTGTCTCCGGGGCGGAGGAGCCGGCGGGTGAGCCCGTGGACGCGGAGGATCGCGCGGGCCCCCTCGGGGTTGAGTATGTCGAGTATCTCTATACCGGTTATCGTCACGTCTAGCTCGACGCCGTCCTTGCGGAGCTTGACGGGTATCTGTGTGACGCTGCCCCTTATGATCTCGTAGGCCTTGAGGGTGGGCATGTAGCCTCCTCGGGGACCGGTCTTGGACTCTATGAGGCCGAGGCTCTTGAGGCTCAGTATGATGTTCCTGACCGTGCCCTCGTCGCGGTGTATTAGGTCGGCTATCTCCTTGCTCTTTATGAGCCTCCTCTTCTGCTCGTAAAGCTTTATAAGTGCCTCCAGCACCTCTCTCTGAGACATCGTGAGCTTGTATTGTGCCAACCCCTACCCCGTGGAGGCGGAGCTGGGTGGCCGAGCCGAAGTATTAATAATTATTCAAAATCTTGGTCTACTCCTCGTCCCCTCCCACCGGTACTACCAGGAGCACCGCCCCCTCCTTCCCAACAACCCGGACCCCCTGGCCCCGCCTTATCGCCGAGCGGCCGGTGTTCCTCGCCCGCCAGTACTCGCCCTCAACCATTACGAAGCCCTCTCCCCCGGGAGGGATGTCGTCGAGGGCCCTACCCTTCTTCCCGACGGGGGACGGGGTGTAGACGGGGCGCCGCCTCACAGCCTCCGCCGCCTTCACCGCCGCTACCGCCATGAAGACGGCGAGGGGTGCAACGGTGGCAACGAGTATCTCTAGCGCCCAGCGGAGGCTCTCGCCGGTTACGTAGACCGGGCGCCCGGTGAAGGCGACCAGTGCCCCGACGACCAGGAGCAGTATACCGGTTAGCCCCACCGCGCCGAACCCGGGGACCGCGACCAGCTCAACGATGAGGAGGACAAGGCCTATCACCATGAGGGCTACCGCTACCTCGTTGACGGCGAGGCCTAGGCCGAAGAGGCTGAGGAGCAGCAGCCCGATGCCCAGCACGGCTAGGTGGGGGTGCCGGGAGGCCAGGGCGAGGAGGAGCACCAGGAGCCCGAGGCTGCTGAGGAGCCCGCTCACCACCGGGTCGGAGAGGACGTGGGCCAGGAGGAGCCCCGGCGGCATCTCCTCGACGACCACCGGGGCGCCGGGCGGGATTACGAGCCTCTCCACGCCCCACCACAGCCTCACCCTGGTGCCGTTCACCCTCTCGAGCAGCGCGTAGAGGCTCGGGGCGACAAGGTCCACCGCGTGGAGCCTCTTGGCCTCCTCCGCGGTGAGGACAAGGTTGCGGTAGACGAAGAGCCTGGCGAGGCTAGCGTTCCTGCCATGCATCTCCATGCATAGCTCTATCTCCTTGTACACCGGGTTCAGTATCTTCGACTCGTTGACCGGCTCTATCCCGCCGCTAGGGGTAAGCACAACGGGCTGCACAGCCCCTATCAGGGTGCCGGGCTGCATGGCGGCGACGTGGCTGCACATGAGCACCAGCGTGCCCGCGCTCATAGCCCAGTGGTCGACAACGTAGCCTATCACCGGGACACGGGAGTGGCGGAGCATCACCGCTATGTCGAGCGCCGCCTCCAGGCTCCCCCCGGGCGTGTTGAGCTCGAGAACCACCGCGGGGCTGCCCAGCCTCTCAGCCTCCCCCAGCACCGAGCGGACGTAGGAAGCGGTGCTCGAGTCTATGACGCCGTTTATCCTCGCGACGAGGACGGGCGGGGGCTGCTGCGCCGAGGCACGCTGCGCCGGCAGCACCGGGGCTAGGAGCACCGGTGCGAGGAGAAGCACTGCCGCGGCCAGGGAGAGACGGGTCGCCATGCCTGCACGCTCCCTGGGGGAGGGGAGTGACGCGGCCTGGTGAAAAGAGGGGCGGCCACAGCTGCGCGGCGGAGAGCCGTGGGGCTAGACGAGGATGCGGCGTGGCTCCCTCCGGGCCAGTGGCTGCTCCAGCCCGGTGTGCTCGGGGAGCCCCCATAGCTCCCTCTTGAGCAGCTCCCGGACAGCTATCCTTATGGCCTCGCTGCGGCTGCTGTACCTGCCCATCTTGACTAGCTCCTCGAGGCCCTCCAGGTACGTCTCGGGCATCTTCACGGTGACCAGGCGCATCCCGCGTACCACCGGAGTGTATACTCCCGTAGCACCCGCGGTAGATTTAAAGCGGGGGAGCCTGTGTTACCTCTTCGCCTCCATCCAGTGCTTCCAGTGGAGCCTCCCTCGTCCCTGGCCCCCGGCGGGGAGGCGTGGGGCCTAGAGCTCGTCGGGGAAGAAGCTGGGCTTCTCAGCCAGGTCTATGATGGGTATCGCTATCCAGCCCGGCCTCGTGCCCTTGGAGACCTCTATGTGCTCGCCGGTGTCGTCTACCTTGACTAGGAGGTAGTTGCCGTCCCCGAGACTGCCGTCGCCATCCACGTAGTAGTATATCATGGGGAGCCCGTAGTGCTTGTAGTAGTCGCGGAGAACCGCTATGATGCCGTACACCCTCTTGCCGCCGGCGCCGGTGAAGCGGACGAGGTAGGCGGGCTGGCCAAGCGTCACTATCGTAGCCGCTATCCTGGCGAGGTCGTTGATGCTGCCGACTCGTACGGGTATCAGCTTGCCGCCCAGCTCCTGGCTCATCCCGGGCCGCACCCCGGTGCCTCGGCGGGGCCGGAGGGGACGAGATAAATAAGCTCAGCTGGGTGGGCTCGGCGGGCTAGGTCTTCTGCATGCAGCCGTAAAGGGGTGCAGCCTCCGCCTTGTACTTCGTCGCGGTGGTGGGGCCCGCGGGGAGCGGGAAGTCGCACCTCGTGGACGCTCTCGGGGACTGGATGGAGGCCAACGAGGTGAGCGTCGCGAGGCTCAACCTTGACCCTGCCGCGGAGTGGCTCCCATACGAGCCCGACGTGGATGTGAGGGACTACGTGGACGCCCGGACCGTTATGAGGAAGTACAAGCTTGGGCCTAACGGCGCCCTGGTGGCCTCCATAGACATGCTGGTGGAGCACGTGGACCGGCTCCGGGAGGACATAGAGGCGACGGGGGCCAACTACGTGCTGGTGGACGCGCCTGGCCAGATGGAGCTCTTCGCGTTCCGAGACACGGGGCCCTACGTGCTCCGGGAGCTGAGCAGCGGGCACCGATCGGTGGCGGTCTTCACGCTTGATGCCGTCTTCGCCTCCGCGCCCCGGAGCCTGGCCTCGGTGCTGCTCCTCGCCCTCTCCACCCGGCTCCGCCTCGGCCTCCCACAGGTCACCGCTGTGACTAAGGCCGACCTCCTGGAGCCGGAGAGGATGGACGAGATAGAGGAGGAGCTCAACAACCCCGACGCACTCTACGCGGCGCTGATAGGCGGCGGAGTCGACCCACTGATGGCGGAGGCGGCTGTGAAGGCCCTTGAGGCCCTCGCGCCCGGCGAGGCCTACGCCTCGGCACCGATAAGGTTCGTCTCCGCCGTCTCCGGCTACGGGCTCGACGACCTCTACGCGGCGCTGCAGCAGGTGCTGGCGGGCGGGGAGGACTTCTACACCGAGGAGCCCAGCCCCAGGCTCTAGTCGCCCCCCGCCGCCGCGGCGGGGAGGCAGCGCTCGAGGAGGAGCCTCACCGCGGCCGGCGCCGTTTCCCCGAAGACGTATATGACCGGCTCCAGGTTGACGCCGCCCAGGCTCGCCAGCGCCACCGGCGCCTCCCCCTCAGCGAGGTGGTCCAGGGCCTCCTCGAGGTCCCTCATCAGCTCCCCCGGCGACCGGTGGGGCCCGGCCCTGGCCACGGGGCCGGCCTCCTCCAGGGCGGCGAGGCAGTCCTCCCGGTACGCGGCGACCACCGCCGCCCTCAGCGGGGGCCAGCGCCGGTGAGCGGCGAGGAGCACTGAGGCCGTGTGCCTGCTCCCCCCGTAGACGGGCTCACCCACCACCGCGACACGGTCCCCGGCGCGGAAGAGGCCACCCGTGTACCCCACCACCTCCCCTATGCTCCTCGCCCCGGGCCTCGCAGCGACCACGTTGGAGCCAACCCTTGGGATGAGGAGGTGGGCGCCAGGCGCCGAGGCCAGGGTCTCCGCAGCCTCCCTGACCTCCTCCACCAGGGGGTCAACGCTCCTCGGGAAAACTCGGCCGCAGACGCTGCAGTCCCGGAACACTGGGCTGACTCTGCGGTGGAGCCCGCAGAGGGCCCCGGTGGCGAGCAAGTGGTTTAGGAACGAGACCACTATCTCCACGTAGCGCTCCACGTCACCCCTCTCAAGCGCGGCAGCGGCGGCCTCCGCCACAGCCACGGCCTCCGCCTCCGGCACCCCGGCCTCCCGGAGCTTCCCGAGCGCGTACTCCCTGCCCCACCGCAGGTACCTGCTAACCATCGGCTGCGTGACGCCCATGAGCCTCGCAATCCTCTCCTGCCCCATCCCCCGCTCGCTCAGCGCCAGCGCCACCAACGCCTTCACGTAGGGCGCCACATGCCTCGCCACGAGCTCGTGGGGCAGCGCCAACCCCCACCACCCCCCGGGAGCCCGGGCCAGGGGGCCGCCGAGCACCCCTCATGACCGGGACGAGGGGCTCGGCACGGGAGGCAGCGGCACGCATCTACCGGTGCTTATCGTGGAGTGACACCTGGGTAAACCCCTGGTGCCCCTATATTCCTCGCCGCCGCGGGTAACGGGCACGCGTCAAGCGCTGGGGGTGCACCGAGCCCTGCCCGAGGCGTGGAGGAGCCTGCTAGGCGAGGACTACGACCCCCTCCTCGCATACGTGCGAGGCCTCTACGAAAAACTTGTTCCCGTCAAGGCGGTGCCGCCCGACCTGGGCGGCGAGGGGGAGCTGGAGCGCGGCCTCCTGCTCGAGGAGGAGCTGCGCCGCCTAGGCCTCGAGCC
>JALUFI010000311.1 GCA_027043685.1 Pyrodictiaceae archaeon | reverse complement strand
GGAGGCGCCGACCGCGGCGGCTATCGCTGCCAGCTCGTCCTCTGTCTGCAGCACCACTACCCCGCCGGGCTGGCCGGTTGCGTCTCCGAGGTACTGGTGGGCCTCGAGGTAGAAGCTCTCGTCCTGGGCGGGGGTTATCGGGTAGTAGCTCTGGAACCGGATTCCCGCAGCCACCTTGCCTATGGCCACCGCCTCGTTGCCCGTCACGACCAGGAAGCGGCTAGGGGGCTCCCTTGGCTCGGGGAGAGGGGGGAGCCTCCCGGCCCTCCCAGCCGCCTCCTCGGCGGCGAGGCCCGCGACGTAGACGTTGGGCTCTATGACCTCGGGGCGGCGGCCCGCGAAGCGGTAGAGGAAGCCCTCCCTAAGCTCCTCGGGGGTGAGGCCCGCAACCCCCGCCACCGCGCCGGCGACTACTGCGCTTAGGTAGCGGCGGAGCCGGGGCCGGGGGATGTGGTAGCGCTCGCCGAGCTTCTCGAGGAGGGAGCGGTAGTCGAGGCCCGCGAGCCTCACGCCCCGGGAGGCGAGGTGGTCTAGAACGCGGCTGAGGGGAGGGTCCTCGCCTAGGCCTAGCCCGGCGTACTCGCGGCTGAGCCTCTTCCTGGTCTCCGGCTCTATGCTGGGTATCCTGCTCATCCGCGCCTCCCGGAGCCCCTCGTCGTAGATTAGTATGCTTCCCGGGCCGAGGTCGCGGTAGTGGGTGAACACCGACTCGGCGTCGATGAAGCCCGCGACGTGTGCTGGGTAGGAGAAGCCCCCGGGGACGCGGAGGGGGTCGACCGCTATGGTGACGTAGCTGTGGCGCCCGATTATGTTGGAGTGGTACTCCCTTGAGGCGAGGACCCGGTAGCCGAGGACGGCGTAGGCGACGGTGAGCACCTGGGCGGTCGTCTCGAGGCCCGAGCCTTGAGGACCCCCGACGAGGATGTGGAGCCTCTCAATGCCCTCGCCGCCGGGGGACTCGGAGGTGTCCATAGTGGCGTGCACCACGCGGTTCGCTTGCTAGGTATCGTTTCGCTCAGCTTTATGGCGAGTATTCGGCGGCTATTATCCCCAGCCCCGCTGCGCAGCGCCAGGGCCCCCAGCGCTCTTATGGCGACGCCGTGAGCACGGGAGGAGTTGCCGCCGGGGGCCCTGGCACGCAAAGCCTGGACCCCTGGTCCAGGGGCGCCGGCTCCGGGGAGGGCGGAGCAGGGTGCCACGCCTCTACACAGGTACCGGTGACCGTGGGGAGACCCTCTGCCCGAGGCTCGGGGGCAGGGTGCGGAAGACACACCCATGCGTCGAGTTCATAGGGGCCCTCGACGAGGCCGAGGCGGCCGTAGGCTATGCGAGGAGCGTGCTCAGGGACAAGGAGCTGCGGTCTCTCCTCGAGTGGGTCGAGGAGCTGCTCTTCCGCATAGGCTTCAGCTTCGCGGGCAAGTCATGCGTCACCGCCGAGGACCTGGGGAGGCTGGAGAGGGAGATAGACCGGCTCAGCGCCGAGATAGAGCCTGTGTTCACGCTGAACGGCGGGGATCCCGGGGCCGCTGCGGTCTCCCTTGCCCGGGCCGTGACGAGGAGAGCCGAGAGGAGGTTCTGGGCATGCATCGAGGCCTCCGGCGAGAGGCCGGGCGACGAGCTGCTCGCCAAGCTCCTCAACCGGGTGAGCGACCTCCTCTACGCGGTCCAGGTCGCCGCCCAGCGCCGGGCGGGAGTGGAGCCCGGGAGGCCTAGGTGTAGGCCAGCACAGGGCTAGGGTGACGGGCGGCAACAGGGGTAGGGGGCCGCTCGGGGGCCGGCGTGCCGGACAAGCCCTCCCGTGGAGGCGGGGAGGGTTCCCCATACCCGCTTCAAGCCCTCACCGCGGCCCATGAGACGCGTGTCGCCGAGCCGGGTGTCCCCCCGGCTACTAGGATTCCTCGGGTATTAGGGGCTTGGCTGGCCGCGGGAGGCTAGAAGAGGGGTCAGGGGCCTCTCCGGGGCTACTCTCTCCCGGGGCCGTTGAGGAGCGATGGGCGGCCTTTGAGCCCCTCTGGGC
>JALUFI010000310.1 GCA_027043685.1 Pyrodictiaceae archaeon | reverse complement strand
GGCCGCTTCCAGCCCTTCCACTGGGGCCACATGTCTGCAGTGAAGTGGCTCCTGGAGAGGTATCGCGAGGTAGTAGTTTTGGTGGGCATGGCTGATGAGAGCCATACGTGGATGAATCCATTCACCGCTGGGGAGAGGCTGTTGATGATAAGGGAGGCTTTGAGAGAGGAAGGCATTGACCTCGCGAGGATAATAACTGCGACTATACAGACGCTGCGCGTCTACAGCGGCAACAGCGGCTACGTCCTAGGCTACGTGCCCCCGGTGGACGCGGTCGCGACCGCCAACCCGCCGGTGAACCGTGCCTTCCGCGACGCGGGCTACAAGACCGTGGCTCCCCCGCTGATAAACAAGCATGTCTGGTGCGGCGAGTACATACGTACCTTGATGGCTCGTGGCGATGAGCGCTGGAGGGAGCTGGTACCGCCGGCAGTCGCCCGCATCCTCGACGCGATAGACGGGCCCTCCAGGGTGGCAGAGATAGCGAAGGCCTACATGCCCAGTATTGACGAGGAGAAGGCATCCGAGGCGTGTATGAAGGCAGCGCAGCAGCGGTAGCACCTAGGCCTAGCGAACACCGCGAACACGGAGCCAGGCTCCACCCCTCCGAGGCACCTCACGGCCTCGCCCAGAAGCTCCTCAGCGAGCCCCGCCGGCAGGCCGGGCAGGACGGGCTCGCCGCGCGGAGAGGAGCCCAGCACGAGGATCGCGGAGGGCTCGCCGAGGGAGAGAGCCACGAGGTCTCGGAGAGCAACAATCCTCCTCACAGCCTCCTCGGCCACCCTCTCGCCTACGAGGTAGAGGCAGCAGCTCCGCTCCCCGCTGCCCCCCAGCCTGGCCGCGGAGAGCAGCTCCTCACCCAGCCTAGTCAGCCTCGCCCCCGCCCTCGTCGACTCAACGAGCCCGGCGGCTCGGAGCAGGGAGAGAAGGTTACGTACCCTCCTCTCCCCGATGCCGAGAAGCCTCTGGAGCCTAGGCCTCCCAGCGACGCCCTCCTCTCGCAGCGCGAGAAGCAGAGCCACTAGGTCGACGAGCCTATCTTTGCTCAGCCGCCTCCCCACCGCCTCCTCGACGGCGCGGCTTACCCCCGCCGCCACGACGCCCACTGCCCAAGGGCGGTAAACGAGGCACAGTGTCGCCTATAGAGTATTTCTTGACGACCTCTATCCAGGCCTCCTCGTCAACCTCCACGCCGTGGTCAAGCAGGAACACAGCCAGCTCCTGCGCAGTGACCTCGCTCCTAACCACCGCCCTCCTCACAGCCTTCCAGCTCCTCCCAGCCCGGACACCGTGCTCCTCATACAGCCATTCAGCAACCTCCCCAGGCTCGATACCAGCCCTCTCAGCGGCGTCAAGTAGCATCTCCTTCAGCTTACGCTCCACAAGCGAACGCCTCACAGCAGACAAGGCAGGGCGCCTCCCCCGGTCCGTGAACACCGCATCCCCCAGCCCCCTGGAAGAGGGGTTCGGCCACTGGCCCCGGTCATCGGCGCCCCCGGGGGGAGAGCGGGCGCTGCGCGGAACCCAGTATCTTAGGACTCGTCCCCCAGGTTAGTCCTCTTGACTGGGAGCTTCAGGTACTCCGCGACCCTCCTCACGGCCCAGGCGTAGGAGGGGTCGCCGCTGCTCCTCCTCAGCTTGAGCCTCCGGTACACCGCCCGGTAGAGGAGCCTACCATCCCGGTCATAGACCTCTATGTAGCCCTTCACGTGGCCACGGAGGTTCCGGACAAGGTAGACGTAGACCAGTAGCCAGCCCTCCGGCACCGAGTAGTAGGCCTGGAACGCCTCACCCACCGAGTAGAGGGGCCGCAGCCTTTCAACACTCCTTGGCCTAGCCTCCACTACCTCACCGCGAGGAGACACGAGGAGGGCGAGGCTACGCACGGCGTGTTTGCCGCTCCTACTCCTGCTGCGCTCAATCCTCAGCCCCAGCACCGCCACCACCCTCCAGCACTAGCACTGAGCCCCGGAGCCGCCACCGGGGCCTACCCGGGACAGAGAGCACCGTCAGCCCCGA
>JALUFI010000309.1 GCA_027043685.1 Pyrodictiaceae archaeon | reverse complement strand
TCTACGACTTGACTCCGCCCCCGCAGCCGGGGCTGCGGGAGCTGCGCCGCATGGTGGCCCGTAGCCTCGGGTTGCCGGATGGCGTTGAGCTGGAGGACTGGCTGCTGGGCGGCATGGGTGGTGGCGATGAGGCTGGTGGCCCTGGTGCCGAACCTGCTGGCGAGGGGCGGGAGGAGGCTACTGGAGGCCGCGAGGAGGCTGGACGGGAGGAGGGCGGGTAGCTGCGTCTTCCTAGAGGCGGACATGGATGCTCTCGCGTTGATCGATGAGGCCGAGAGGCTGGGGGCCGAGGAACTCGTGCTGGTGGGGATGGACGAGGAGGCCGGGGAACGGGTGACCGTGGAGACTGTTGAGCCGAGGAGGGTTGACCCGGAGAGGGAGGCGCAGAGGATAGTCAAGGACCTCTGGATGAACCTCACGGGGAGCCTCGGCCTCGGGGACTACGTGGAGGCTCTCCGCATCCTCTACCCGAGGCGCTTCACCGTGGTGCGGTGCGGCGGGGAGGCCTGCGGGGAGCCCCTGCTCGGCAAGCTTCGTGAGCTATGCGGGGGGCTGCCGGCTTGACCACGGGGGAGCATGGGAGGCGGGTGCTGCTCCTAGGCGTGGGCAACACCATGAGGGGCGACGACGGGGTTGGATACTGCCTCGTAAGGGCCGTGGAGGCCTGCGGCGGAGTGGAGGGCGCCGACACCGAGGCGGTACAGATGCTCAACCCGGGGCACTTCGACCTCCTCGAGGGCTACAGCCACGTCGTCTTCGTGGACGCCTACGTCGACCCCGAGGCCCCCGAGGGCACCAGAGTAGTGGTGCTCGGCCTCGACCCCAAGGCACTCAGCGAGGAAGACGTAGCCGAGATCGTGCAGAACACCGACCCCCACGGAATGGACCCGATAAGGCTCATAGTCATGGCGTACGCAACCAACGTCTTCCACGGCACCGGCACCCTTGTAGGCATCGTGCCGGAGAGGATAGAGTTCATGCAGGGCCTCACACCAGGCGTCATAGAGGCCGCCGCGGGGCCCGCGCTACGCGAGCTCGCCAAGGCCCTCGAAGAGGCCGGGGCCAGGCTACGCGCCGACCCAGGCTGCGTCAAGAGGTGGCTCACCGAGCACTGCAGGCAGCCACTCCTAGACTAGCCCCGGCCCCCTCTCCCACCGCGCAACGGGCCGCCGCCGGCGTAGGCGGTGACCCAGTACCTGCCGAGAAGGGCGTGGAGACCCGCAACGTCGGGGACACTATCCTCCTCAACGAGTAAGCGGACTAGGGTGCTGTGTCTACTGTGCCGGTCTGGGGCGCGGCTAGCTGGATTAGAGGGGGCGTGGCTCAGGGGGCGCGCGGGGAGAGTGTCTGGTGGGTGGCTGTGGCTGGGTTTGTTGAGGGGCTTGTGGAGAGGCTTCGGGTTCTCCGTGAGCGGAGGAGGGCTGTTATCCTGGCGCATAACTATACGTTGCCGGAGGTCCAGGATGTGGC
Source organism: Pyrodictiaceae archaeon (assembly GCA_027043685.1). GTDB lineage: Archaea > Thermoproteota > Thermoprotei_A > Sulfolobales > Pyrodictiaceae > QNYQ01. The sequence continues at coordinate 6,015 of JALUFI010000309.1, read as the reverse complement.
TGACTTTGTCGGGGATAGCCTGGAGATGGCTATACGCGCTGCTGAGACTGATGCCGAGGTTATCGTGGTGGCTGGTGTCAGGTTCATGGCTGAGGTCGCTAAGCTGCTGAACCCTGACAGGGTGGTGCTTCACCCGGAGCCTGCAGCTGGCTGCCCCCTCGCGGACTATGCTACGAGGAGGGCTATCGAGTGGTTCCGCTCCAGGTACCCCGGGGCGCCGCTGCTTGTCTACGTGAACAGCACACTCGAGGCCAAGGCGCTGGGCGACTACCTGGTCACGAGTGCATCCGCGGTTGAGGCTGCGAGGAGGCTCGCGGGGGAGGGCCACGAGGTGATAGGGCTGGCCCCGGACCGGAACCTGGCGGACTGGGTTGGGGAGAGCCTGGGCGGCGCCGCCGAGGTCGTGGCTGTGCCGCCGGAGGGCCACTGCCCGGTGCACGAGTACCTGGTCTCCGAGTACTATGTGCGGAGGGCCCGGGAGGAGCACCCCGGGGCCAGGGTGCTCGTCCACCCAGAGGCGCCGAGGGCTGCGAGGAGGCTCGCTGACTACGTGGGGAGCACGAGCCAGATGCTCCGCTACATAGGCCGCACCGATCCCCGGGGCGAGTACGTGCTCGCGACCGAGGAGGGGCTTGCTTACCGCGCCAGGAGGCTCTACCCCGAGGCCAGGGTGTACCCGGTGTCGGGCCGCACGGTCTGCATAGACATGAAGAAGATTACCCTGGACAAGATAGTGGCTAGCCTGGAGCACCTGAGGCCCCGGGTCGAGCTGCCCCCGGAGACCGCGAAGAGGGCCCGGGAGACTGTGGTGCGGGGCCTGGAGCTGGTGGGGAAGCTGCCTAAGACCCTCGCCTAGCCCCCCTTCTCCCCCCGGGGCCGTGGAGGGTACCAGTGTTTTGCTCGCCCACAGGCTAGCCGGGCTCCTCCTGGACTGGCTCCGGGAGGACATGCCTTACCGCGACGAGGCGGCCGCGCTCCTCGGGCTCCACGGGGTCTGCGGCAGGCTCCGCGTGGTGGCGAAGAGGCCGGCGGTGGCTGCATGCGTGGAGGAGGTTGCGGAGGCGCTCCGCGTCCTCGGCTTCGATGCCCGGGCGGTCGCGGCCAGCGGCTCCAGGGTCGAGGCCGGCGCGGTGGTCATGGCTATCCGTGGCCGGGGGGACGTGCTGTCCTCGCTGGAGAGGCTGGTGCTGAACATCCTCATCTACTCATCGGGGATAGCGACGAGGGTCGCCGAGCTGGTCGAGGCCGCGAGGAGCGTCAACCCCGGGGTAAGGGTGGCTGCCACCCGGAAGACTGTGCCCGGGTTCAGGCTCTGCAGCAAGCTGGCCTTCGAGCAGGGCGGCGGGGACACGCACCGCTGGGGCCTAAGCGACGCAGTGATAGTCAAGGATACCCATGTGGAGCTCCTCGGCGGCCTCGGGGAGGCCCTGCGGAGGATAAGGGCCAGGAGCCCCTACCGCGTCATGGTCGTCGAGGTCTCGAGCCCCCTGGACGCCGTGAGGGCGGCAGAGGCCGGCGCGGACGTGGTCATGCTTGACAACATGAGCCCCGGGGAGGTGGAGGAGGCTGTCCGGCTCCTCGAGGAGAGGGGGCTCCGGCGCCGCGTAACCGTGGAGGCCAGCGGCGGGATAGGGCCCTGGAACATAGCCAACTACGCCGCCGCGGGCGTAGACGTGGTGAGCACCAGTTACCCGTTTACCCAGCCTGCCCGCGTGGACTTCTCCGCGGAGGCTGAGCCGGAGCCATGCCGATGAGGCTCGCAATCATAGGCTGTGGAGCCATAGCCTCGGTCATAGTGGACGCGGTTGCCCGGGGAAAGGTGCCCGCCGAGGTGGTGGCGCTCCTAGACATCTACCCGGAGAAGTGCCGCCGCCTCGCCGAGAAGCTGGGGGGCCGCCCGAGGATAGCGGGGAGCCTCGAGGAGCTGCTCAGAGAGGAGCCCGGGCTGGTCGTGGAGACGGCGAGCCAGGAGGCGGTGCGCACCTACGGGCCAAAGATACTGGAGCGAGGCGTGGACCTCGTGGTGCTCAGCGTCGGGGCACTGCTCGACGAGGAGACGAGGAGGAGGCTCCTAGATGCGGCCGAGAAGGGCGGCGCAACGATACACGCCCCGAGCGGCGCAATAGCCGGCCTAGACGCCGTGCGCGCCATGAGGCACGCCGGGATAAAGAGGGCGGTGCTGAGGACGATCAAGCACCCCAGGAGCCTGGGCCTCAGGGAGGAGCCCAGGGAGCCCACGGTGATATACCGGGGGCCCGCGGGCGAGGCGGTGAAGCGCTACCCCTTCAACGTCAACGTCGCCGCCGCCCTCAGCCTCGCTGCCGGCGTGGAGGCCGAGGTGGAGATAGTCGCGGACCCGGGGGCTACGCGGAACACTCACATAGTTGTCGTGGAGGGCGAGGCGGGGAGGCTAGAGGCACGGGTCGACAACGTGCCTAGCCCCGAGAACCCCCGCACAAGCATGCTCGCAGCCCTCTCCGCCATAGAGCTACTGAGGAAACTCTCAAGGGCAGAAAAGTTACAAGTAGGAACATAGTATAGAATTGATATATAAAAAAGCTAAGGTTTACTCCCTTTACCTTCGTGCTCAATAATTAATGGTCCCATATAATATGCCTTAATTTTATACCATTTATATACAACACAGCTATGTACCGAAAGAGGAGGCCAGAAGTTCTTAAAGTTCTTATCTAACGTTATCATTGAACCTGTGATATTCAACATCGCTTCAAGAGGGTCTTTTGACTCAATATAGTAGGCTACACCGGCCCTGCCATCTGACTTGAAGGACCAGATAAGGAGAGGAAGCACTTGTCCCCATCTGAAGACGCCGCGGGAATTTCTCAGTCCTCTGTAGGTCTTGCTGGGGGACATGTACTCTTGAGGTATAATGTTAATGCTGCCATCAGTGTCTAGAGGGAATGCTCTCTCTCTTATAGCCTGGGCCGTGACTTCGAGATAGTGTAGTACAACATGCAGAGGTCCATTTGTTTCTTCATATGGATATATATCTGCAATGCATTCATCGTCGCGATAAAGGGCTAGGTCAATCTTTTCAGGCTCTCCTATAGTTACTGGACTAGTAATAGGCAATGCAGGCCATCCAAGGAATCCTCTGGTCGCATGTTTAATATTTTCTTCGATACCTATCTTAAATTCGTATGGTATATTATAGCTTACATCATTGAGCCAAGCGGATGCAAAGAGCGCTCTTAGGTCCATGTATCCTGCCGTAAAGTATTTATTTCCAATAGCGCATATTATTGGGTAGTTGTACCCCGTCACAACGCCTACATAGTACCATGTGAGCATTGACTCATCCCATGGAAGCCCTTCATCGAGCATCTGTGGCTTATTTTTGAGAAATTCTAAAATATATAAGCTAAAGTTATTATTCTTAAGTATCTTTATTTCTCTATTTAGTATCTTATTTAAATTCATTATACCATAGAATCTATAATATGGTATAAGGAGCCCATCCTTTAAGGGTATTGCACTTATAGCTGCAGCGGTATCCGGCGCACCACCTTCGCTAAGTATCCTTAGTGTGAGGTTAAGGTTCGGGCAATGGCCTAAGAGGCTGACCAAGGGCTTCCTGCCTATAACTAGTATTGAACTATTCCTCAAGAGTAGGTACCGGATTGCGTTACAATTAAGTTCACGTGCCGTATTCGAGTTAACTATGAATATTAATCTATATATTTTTGATAAATTATAAATTCTATCAATGCTTTTTATAGCTATAGATTTAATTCTATTCTTTTCTACAATGTTTCTAAGCATAGACTTTAGTGTCTTATCCTTGGAGAATAGCACTACGAGATACTTTGTATCCGCGGTTTTGGCTATCTTCGCCTTTGAGTCTGATACTCCGTTATGTATCGAAAGAGCGTAGCTAACTATGCTTGCCAAAATAATGGTTGAAAAAAGCATTGCTATTAGAATCGATCTCCCCAAAGCCTTCATCCCCAAAGCCTTCAGGCTATAAATCGTGTAGATAGATAGTTCGCCTCGCCTCAACCTTAATGATAGCGCCATCGAGGAATGATGCGGCAAGACATATTTCAGTGTGCTCATGCTTTCATTTTCAAGTCCGATGGGTACATAACTGTTAGCCGTCATCACTATCGCTAGTACTCGCGTAATGTAACCGGGATTTACACTAATACTCCCCTTAGCTGTAGCTGAGAAGCCAGGGATCCCGTTATGCACTGTAGGCTGGGCGTGGACGAGGATCCGTGGAACGCGCTGGAGCGTCTCAGCCGCTTCGCCCGCGTCGCTGAGAGGCTCCCGCGGCTCCCGAGGCTTGAGCCGAGGGCCCTCCGCTCCATAATAGCCGGGATGAGCAAGGACCTGGCCACAGTCTCCGCTAACCTGGAGCGGCTGAGGATTCCCCGGGAGGAGTGGAGGGGCGTGGCCGAGAGGTGCGGCAAGCTCCTCTGCGAGGTGGGGAGAGGCGTAGCCGCAGTCGAGAACCTGATGGCTCTCCGGGCGCCTGGGCCCCACGAGGAGGCGCTCCGGAGGCTGGCCCAGGTGCTCGCGGAGGACCCGTGTGTCAAGAAGCTGGAGGAGCTGGGGGCCAGGGCTACTTCTTCGCGAGCCTGAGGAGTAGGCGGTGGAGCCTGGTGTCGCTTGTCAGCTCCGGGTGGAAGGCCAGGGCTATCATCGAGCCCTGCATGGCTGCGACGCCTACTCCCTGGAGCTTGCCGGTTATCCTTGCCCCGCCCCAGGCCTCGTCTATGGATGGGGCGCGTATGAAGACTCCGTGGAGGGGCCTCTCCTCGAGCTCGGGCGCCAGGCCGGTGGGGTCCTCGAGCTTCACTAGGGCCTCGAAGCTCTCCCTCTGCCTGCCGTAGTAGTTCCTGGTAACCGCTATGTCCATTGCCGCGAGGGTCTCCTGCCGGGTCTCGCCGCGGACGCGGTCCCTAACCCTCTTAGCGAGGAGGATTGCGCCGGCGCAGGTACCCATTGCCGCTACCCCTTCCTCCACCAGGAGCTTGTGGAGCCTCTCCGCGACCCCGGTCCTCTTCATGAGCTTGCCTATCGTGGTGCTCTCGCCGCCGGGGATTATGACCGCGGAGACGCCGTCTAGGTGCCAGGGCCTCTTCACGAGGACGGTCTCCACGGGTATCCCGGTCTCCTCGGAGGCGCGGCGGAGCATGTGGAGGTGCTCGGCCACGCCGCCCTGGAGGGCTATGACGCCTACCCTCACCATGGCGTGTGCCCCCTCTCTCCCCGGGGTTAGTCGCCGCGGGTCTGGAGCAGCTCCTCGGGCTGCAGGGTCCTTATGTCTATGCCCATCATGCTCTTCTGCTCGCTTATCATCTCCTGGGCCTCAGCCACAGCCTCCGGGTCGTCCCACATTGAGGTCGCGAGGACTATTGCCTCGGCCCTCTCCCTGGGGTCACTGCTCTTGAATATACCGCTGCCGACGAAGACGCCGTCGGCGCCGAGCCACATCATGAGGGCCGCGTCTGCGGGCGTCGCTATGCCGCCTGCGGCGAAGTTGACCACGGGGAGCCTGCCTATCCTGGCCACGAACTCGACGAGGCTGAGCGGGACGCCGTACTCCCTGGCCTTCCTCACAAGCTCCTCGCCGGGCATCTTCATGAGGGCGGCTATCTCCCCCATTATTATCTTCATGTGCCTCACCGCCTCGGCCACGTTGCCGGTGCCGGCCTCGCCCTTGGTCCTTATCATTGAGGCGCCCTCGCTTATCCTCCGCAGCGCCTCCCCGAGGTTCCTGGCGCCGTTGACGAAGGGGACGCGGAACCTCCACTTGTCTATGTGGTGCTTCTCGTCAACGGGGGTCAGCACCTCGCTCTCGTCTATCATGTCGACGCCTATCTCCTCGAGGATTAGGGCCTCGTAGTAGTGGCCTATCCTCACCTTCGCCATGACCGGTATCGTCACGGTCTCCATCACGCTCTTTATGGCGCGGACGCTCGCCATCCTCGCGACTCCGCCCATGCGGCGCACATCATAGGGCAGCTTGTCGAGAACCATGACCGCGAC
>JALUFI010000308.1 GCA_027043685.1 Pyrodictiaceae archaeon | reverse complement strand
AGGAGCAGCGGCCTTAGTTTTTTGTTTGTGGTCGGGCGTCGGGAGAGGTCGTTACACTGGATTTCGGTGGCAGCGTGGGAGGGGGAGGGGGGGCAGCTATAGCAGGAGGCCTTGTGGGCGGTGGGGGGGAGGAGCGGCCAGGGCTACTACGAGTACGCGCTGAGCCTCTACCGCGCCGGGCGCCGGGCCGGGAAGAGGCTGTACTATAACTGCCACGTGTGCGGCGCGGGCGCCGCCATTGTCGACGGCGAGGAGCTGAGGGAGCTGCTCCGCAGGGCACGGAGGGCCGGGGCGCCACACGACCAGGCAGAGGAGGGGATGAGGAATGCTGTTAGGAGGCTTTCCTCGAATGTGCATGGGGAGAGGCTGTGCCCATACTGCCTCGCGAAGAGGATGCTGCGCGACATGCTCCAGGAGGACCTCGCGGAGGAGGCCGTGGGCCTGAAGCTCCCAGGCGGGGTCTATGAGAGGCTCGGCAGGGTCTCGACGGGGCTCTACACCTCGAGGCTGCGCAGGAACGCTGCCTACCTCGCAGCCGTGGTTGCAGAGCTTGCTGGAAGCTACCCGGATGCGGCCACATGGCTGGCCAGCATCGGCTTCACGGCGCCGAACCAGTTCATCGAGCCATTGCTCGGCGAGAGAGGCAAGGAGCTGCTAATGAAGGCGCTACAAAGGGTAAAGGAGAGGCGGAGGCAGGGAGAGGAGGATGTGCCTCCCGAGAAGGCCCTGAGGACCATTGAGGCGCTTGTCCTAGAGGCTGCCAACGATTCATCCGTCGCCGAGAGGCTGAGGGAGGAGGCCGAGAAGGCGTCGGGGGAGGCGGCGAGCCAGCTGGAGGAGCTCGCCTATAGACTTGAGGAGAGATTAGGGAGGCTGGGTGGGCGCAGGGTCTACGCAGTGGTGCTCAGCGACGGCGACAGGATGGGTAGCGGTGTGCTCGCCGGCCGCCTGGGTATAGAGCCCGGCGAGTACGCGGACCTCGTGGCCAAGCATGCAGGGCTTAGTAGGGATGTCGCCGAGGAACTAGTGAGCTTCTATCAGGGTGTTGTCCGGGGCTACGAGGACTACGTCAGGGGGAAGACTGGCAAGAGGGCTGGCCACGAAGAGGAGCCGGGCCGCACCGTCATTGTGACGCCTAGCTATCACCAGTCGGTTAGCAGGGCTCTGGCCGTCCAGGCGGCGCTAGACAGGGAGGCCGTGGAGGCCCTGGGCGGCTTCTTCCTCTACAGCGGGGGCGACGACGCCTCAGCAATACTGCCCCCCGTGGAGCCCATCCGGGCCACGGCTCACATAGTGGAGACGCGGGAGGGCAGGCAGCGAGCCATGGAGGCGTGGTACCCCGCGCTCGCCGCGGCGGCTGCTACTCGGAGGCTCTACTGGGGCCTCAAGCCGCTCACCCACCAGCTGAGGAGCATCGAGGAGAGGATTGTGCTAGCGGGTGCCGCTGTCCGGGCGTCCTCGGCGCTGCGGAGCGGCTTCAACGCCGCAGCCGCTGGCCCCGAGGCAGTCACCGCCGTCACGCCCGCGCTGGCCGCCTACGGGAGGAGCACCGTCGTGTACTACGCTGGCGTGAAGGAGCCCTTCTGGAGCGTGTTCGCCACGGCCCACGGCCTCCTGGAGGAGAAGGACAGGGTGGTGTTCCTCTCGGAGCATGGGTGCAGGGAGAAGGACGCCTTGATTGTCGCCGGCTCCTCGGGGGCCGCGGTTGCGCCGCTCAGCGGCCCCGGCGGCGTCGAGGCCGCAGCGGTGGCAGCCGAGGCAGCCGCAGCGCTGCTCGAGAGGGAGGCCTGGCGTGTAACAGAGCCCCTCCACGTGGAGGAACGGGTTGACGCTGGTGCCCGCTACACGAGGCCCACGGGGCTCTCCTCGAGCCTCTTCAGCGACACACGGCTCTACGCCCGGGAGGCCCTCGAGGCCGCCCTCGGCGGTAAAGGAGGTGCTGTTATGAGGCTAGCCGAGTACCTGGTTTCGAGGAACATTGTTGCCCGCAGCGAGGCCGAGCGTAAAACCATCAAGAGCATAG
>JALUFI010000307.1 GCA_027043685.1 Pyrodictiaceae archaeon | reverse complement strand
GCTCGAGACAAGGCTCTACAAGGAGCTAGGGATAATCCACGAGGGCGAGGCGGGCGCCCTCTACCTCGACAACGGGAAGGTGCCAGAGGACGTGGCAGAGAAGGTGCAGAGGCTCGCCCAGCGCTACGCCGCGCTGCTAGGCCTCGAGACCGGGACCCCCCTGGCCGGGGCGCCGGCGGAGCAGGAGACGGCGGGGGCCGCGGTCGCCTAGAGCCCCCTGCCACGCAGCCCGGGGGGCCGCGGCCCCTCCCCCCGGCTCCCTCCTCTATGCCAGCTCCCCGGGGCTGGGGAGGCGGCCCGCGAGCAGGGAGGCGAAGAACCTCCTCGCCTTTTCCCTGGCGAGGCCCTGGTCGGCCTCATTCACCAGCATGTAGTCCGCTAGCGCTATTACGCTCCCGAGGCTGAAGCCCAGCTCCGTCATGTCCCTCGCGACGAACTCCTCCCAGCTACGGGGGTCCCCGGGCCTCCCCCTCCTCCTCAGCCTCTCGAACCTTGTCCGGGGCGACGCGTGTACAGCCACCACAACGACGTCCCCCAGCCTCCTGAACACCTCCACCTCCGCTAGGCTCCTGACCCCATCCACCACGGCGAGGCCCGGGTCATCCCTCATTATCGCCTCGGCCGTCCTCTCAGCCACCACGGTGGCGCCGTACCTCTCCCTCAGCTCCCGGGCAACCCGGTTAAGGTTCTCCGGCGTCGGCTCCAGGCCCCTCCTCCTCGCCTCCTCCCGGACAACGTCGCCCATCACGTAGACCGGTATCCCCAGCTCCCGGGCAACCCCCGAGACCAGGCTCTTCCCGCTCCCAGGCATACCCGTAACCAGCACCAACAGCCTAGCCAAGACCGGCTCAGCCCCGCCCCGGGTGCAGCCGATACCCGCAGCCACGGGGCTCCACTCAATAGCCCCACCGCCCCCGGGAGCGGGAAGCAACCCTACCTGGGGGACGGCAAGGGGTGCAGCAGCCACCCTGCGTGGTCGCGGACGCGCACGCTAGGCCCTGGGAGGAGGTCGCCAAGATACTGGGCACGGATCCGGGCCGCGGCCTGGGCAGCAGCGAGGCCAGGGAGAGGCTCCAGCGCTGCGGCCCCAACGTCCTCGAGGCGGGCCGGAGGAGGACGCTGCTAGGCATATTCCTCGAGCAGTTCAAGAACCTCTTCGTCCTCATGCTTCTCGCCGCGACGGCGTTCAGCTTCTACGTCGGAGAAACCGTGGACGCCCTACTGATACTCGCGATAGTGCTCTTCATGGCCGTGCTGGGCGCGGTGCAGGAGGGGAGGGCGGAGAGGATACTCGAAGCCCTGCGGCGCCTAGCCTCCCCAAAGGCCAGGGTGCTGCGCGACGGCCGGGTAGTGGTTGTGGATGCCTCCGAGGTGGTGCCGGGCGACGTACTCGTCCTCATGGAGGGCGACCGGGTCGCAGCCGACGCCAGGCTAGTCGAGGCCCGCGACCTCTACGTAGACGAGTCGATGCTGACCGGGGAGAGCCTCCCCGTACACAAGGACCCCTCCAGGACGCTGCCCCCGAAGACCCCGGAGCCCGACCGAGTCAACATGGTGTACGCCGGCACCTTCGTCGTGAGGGGGTCCGGGAAGGCAATAGTAGTCGCAACGGGAATGAACACCTACATGGGTAGAATAGCCCGTATGGTATCCGAGGCGGAGGAGGTAAGGACGCCTTTCCAGGAGGAGCTCGACAGGCTAGCCAAGAGGATAGCCGTGCTCGTCACACTCATAGCGGCGGCGAGCTTCACGATAGGCCTCCTGCTCCGAGAAGCAAGCCTCGTAGACCTACTCCTCACCAGCATAGCCCTCGCGGTCGCAGCCGTCCCCGAGGGGCTCCCCGCAGTAACCGTGATAGCGCTGAGCATCGCCGCCTGGAACATGGCCCGCCGCAACGCCCTCGTCCGCCGCCTCGCCGCAGTAGAGGCCCTGGGGAGCGCGAGCCTAGTCGCAACAGACAAGACCGGCACGGTAACCGTCAACGAGATGACTGTGAAGCGGCTCGTCCCGCCCCACGGAGAGGCACTACTC
>JALUFI010000306.1 GCA_027043685.1 Pyrodictiaceae archaeon | reverse complement strand
ACCTGGAGAAGTGCAGGGGCCAGGGCTGAGGGTTTACATAGCCGGATTAACGCACCCCCGGAGCCTCTGTCTGTGGGGAAGCCGGGTGTCGCTGAGGCTCGTCTTCTTCGACGCGAGGGTCTGGCGCTACCTGGTCTCCGCTATCTCCAAGATAATAGACGAGGGCGTATTCGTGGTCTCGGAGAGCGAGGGGCTGCGGTTCCGCTCCATGGACCCCTCCCACGTGATAATGCTTGACATGAGGTTCCCCCGCGACGTCTTCGAGGAATTCAGCGTCGAGGGGGAGAGGAGCATAGGCGTCAACTTCGAGGACCTCGCGAAGGTGCTCCGGAGGGCGAAGAAGGAGGACCGCCTCATACTGGAGGCGGACGAGTCCACGTTCAAGGTCACCCTCCAGGGCCGGGGGCTCCGTAGCTTCAGCATCCCCATCCTAGACATAACGGCTGAGAGCATACCGGAGCCGCAGCTCGAGTACAAGGCGGTTGTCAAGGTTATGAGCGACGTGTACCGCGACACAGTCAAGGACGTTGAGCTGGTGGGCGACGTTATCCGGTTCCACGCCTCCCAGGACGAGTTCCGCGTGACGAGCAGCAGCGAGTTCGGCGAGGCCGAGATAATCTATACGAGGGAGAGCGGCACCATAATAGACATGGAGGTCGAGGATACCCAGCAGGCGAGCTACACCCTCGAGTACTTCAGCGACCTCAGCAGCGCCACGAGGGTGGCCGACACTGTTACGATAAAGTTCTCGACGGATATGCCGGCGGAGATTGTGCACGAGCTGCCGCAGGGCGCGACGTTCTCGTTCCTCGTGGCGCCGAGGGTAGAGTAGGCCGTGGCGAGCCAGAAGCAGCTCGAGGCACGGGTCACCCGTTTCCTCGAGGCCCTCACGAGGACCTACTACCGGAGGGCCACCCCCTGGCTGCCAAGCGACTTCCCGCTCCGCGAGTTCGCTGCCCAGCCCTGGAGGGGGCAGGGCTACATCCGTCACCTCAGCTTCCAGACCGTCTCCGCGGTCAAGAGGTTCCTCGAGGAGAGGGCGCCGAAGCACTTCTACTACTCCTCCGCCCGCTACGACCAGCCCGGAGTCGACGACATGGACGCGAAGGGCTGGAGGTCGGCCGACATAGTATTTGATATCGACGCCGACCATATCCCGCAGTGCGGCGACCGCGTGGTGAAGCTCGAGACGCCGCTGGGGGAGGCGAGCTTCATCGACGAGAGGTGCATAGAGCTTGCCGGGCTCCACGCCTACGTCGTCTACAGCATACTCGTCGACGAGCTGGGGTTCCAGAGGCAGGGGATAAGGGTCGAGTTCTCGGGGCACCGCGGGTTCCACGTAACCGTCTACCTCCGGGACGGCGACGAGGAGGCGAGGGCGGGGCAGGACTACCGCCGGGAGCTGGTGAACTACGTGGCCGGCGTCGGGGCCGGGGAGGAGACGCTGGAGCCCTGGAGGGGGCTCCGGCTCCGCCGCGGGAAGCCGCAGCCAGTGCCGCCGCTGGCCATGCATGCCGGGTTCCGGGGCAGGGTGGCGAGGATAGCTGCGATGCTCGCCGCGTCCCGGGGCGACCGGGAGGTGGCCGCCGTGTTCCTCTCCAGGGACCCGAGGGAGGCCGCTGCCCGGTATGCCTCGCTCCGGGACAGGGTGGACGAGTACGTTAAGGCCGCGTTGGAGCTGGCGAGGCCCGAGGTGGATGCCCAGGTGACCGTTGACACCAAGAGGCTCATAAGGGCCCCCAACAGCATCAACGGCAAGACCATGCTGCTCGTGGCGCCGGTGGAGCCGGAGAGGCTGCGCGGCTTCCGGGCCGGCCCCTGGCTCTCCCCCTTCCAGGGCGACGACCCGGTCCGCGTAGAGGCCCTCGTCGACACGCCGCCCCTGACGCTGCTGGGCCACCGCCTCAGGCTCCGCCGCGGGGACCGGCCACGCCTGCCGGCCCCGGTCGCCCTCTACCTGGTCGCCAAGGGCGTCGCCGCCCCCGCGGCGACGAAGTAGCCCCCAGGGGGCCCGGGGAGAGACGCCTGGGGGG
>JALUFI010000305.1 GCA_027043685.1 Pyrodictiaceae archaeon | reverse complement strand
GTGGGCATTGGGGCGCTGGCTGGGCCGGGACGTGGTAAGCATCCTTGACTTCAGCCGCGGCGAGCTGGAGGAGCTGTTCGAGAGAGCGGACGTGATGAGGAGGCTCCTCGGGGAGCGCCGCGTCCCCCGGCTCCTCGAGGGCTGGGTGGTGGCGCTCGCGTTCTTCGAGCCCTCGACCAGGACTAGGCTCAGCTTCGACACCGCCGCGAAGAGGCTCGGCGCTGAGACGATAGGGTTCAGCGGCGAGGAGGGCACGAGCATAGCGAAGGGCGAGACCCTGGCCGACACGGTGAGGATGCTCGACGGCTACGCAGACATGATAGTCATCCGGCACCGGTACGAGGGCGCCGCGCTCTTCGCCGCGGAGGTCGCCGAGCACCCTGTCATAAACGCGGGGGATGGGAAGCAGCACCACCCGACCCAGGCGATGCTCGACCTATACACCGTGAGGAGCCTCTTCGGCACCGTGGATGGGCTGACCTACACGGTTCTCGGGGACCTCCGCTACGGCAGGGCCGCCTCCAGCTTCATCCTCGGCCTCACCAGGTTCCGGCCCCGGATGGTGTACCTGGTCTCGCCTCCCCTGCTCCGGGTCCGGGAGGAGGTCCGGGAGGTTCTCCGCGCCTCGGGGCTCCGGTTCGAGGAGAGGGAGAGCCTGGAGGACGTCCTGCCGGAGACAGACGTGCTATACGTGACCAGGATACAGAGGGAGAGGTTCCCCGACCCCAGGGAGTACGAGAGGGTTCGGGGGAGCTACCGTGTCACGAGGAGCCTGCTCGAGAGATACGCGAAGAAGGGGCTGAAGGTCCTCCACCCCCTCCCAAGGGTTGACGAGATAACGCCGGACGTGGATGACTCGCCGTTCCAGGCCTACTTCACCCAGGCCCGGCTCGGGGTCCCGGTCCGCATGGCCCTCCTATCCCTTGTGGCGGGGGTTGAGCCTTGAGCGGCGAGGAGGGGCTGCTCGTCCGGAGGATAAGGGAGGGCACGGTCATAGACCACATACCGGCTGGCAGGGCGCTGGCGGTGCTCCGGATACTCGGCATCACGGGCCAGGAGGGCCTAAGGGTGGCCGTGGTGATGAACGTTGAGAGCAGGAAGCTGGGGCGGAAGGACATCGTGAAGATTGAGGGGAGGCTCCTCTCCCCCGAGGAGCTCAACAAGATAGCCCTGGTGGCGCCCACGGCCACGATAAACATTGTCAAGGGCTACCACGTGGTGGAGAAGAAGAAGGTCGAGCTGCCAGAGGTGCTGGAGAACATCCTTCGCTGCCCCAACCCGACATGCATAACCAGGAAGCCCAGGGAGCCCGTGAAGCCCCGGTTCAGGCTCATCAGCAGGAGGCCGGTCCGCTACCAGTGCGCGTACTGCGGCACCATAATCGAGGAGAGTGAGATCGTTGAGCAGCTCGCGGCCTGGCAGCGGTGAGGCTTGGGGCTACCGCTACACCAGCGTCGAGCTGGCCGAGGTCCTGTGGAGGGGGCGTGGGGTAGCGGTCCTCGTCTACCGGCAGCTTGGCCCGGTGATGCAGAGCTACGGGGCCGGCGAGTTCCTCCACTTCTGGGTCCCCGGTGTCAAGGCTGTGCCCCTCGCCCCGGTGCCCCTCGGCGGGGGCTGGGAGGAGTTCGCGCTCATAGTGAAGGCGCGGGGCGCCGCCACGCGGAGGCTCGTGGAGGAGCCTCCCCGCCGCGCGGGCGTCATCGGTCCCCTCGGGAGGAGGCTCCATCCGCCCCGGGGCAGGTGGCTCCACGTCGCCGGAGGCACTGGTGTCGCGGCAGCGCTGCTCCTCGCCTCCGAGACGGGCGGCACCATCGTCTACGGCGCCAGGGATGCGGGGGAGCTTGCGCCGCTCGAGGAGCTCGGGCTCCTCCCCGGGGGCGTGGAGCTGGTCGAGGCCACAGAGGACGGTGGCCGCGGGCTCCGCGGCACAGCGGTGGATGCTGCGCTGCAGCTGCTCCGGCGCGGGGGCTACGACTACGTCTCCGCCGCCGGGCCCCGCGGCATGCTCAGCGCACTCGTGCCGGCGGCGGAGACGTAG